>JAXMMN010000268.1:0-10616 GCA_034366485.1 Bdellovibrionales bacterium | reverse complement strand
GAACCGACTTCTGCTGTCGCACCAGCTTCAAGTGAAGTCATAAAACACAAAGTGTTCCTCGCGACAAAGAAGTAGCTCCTCGGTCTCACGCATTGAACCGAATCGTGGCAGCAGTCCAACTACTGACTGCCTCGATTTTTTTTCCACATGGACCATCGACGTCGCAGGTCAGGCACCATCAACGCAAACACACTTCCGCCAAGACCGACGAAACACCAATAAACAACATTCATAACGGCGCGCTGACCCTCTGGAGTGCCGCCAGAGAGCAATGCAGGATTGGTTTTGTTGATATTGAGGGTGATTTCGTCACCTTCGCTTAGTGGGTGGGGGGCGAGAATTTTCGTTGAATAGAATTGCCCACCGAAACCATATTCGACGGTGGCCCATTGAACTGAGCGAGGCCCCGATTTAGTGATTTGAATTTCTGATTTGATCGACCGGACATGGCCAGTCACGACCGCGAAATCAGGCGCGTGAATATTTGATCGCGCCTGTTCTTGATAGGAAGATAGCAATCCCACTGTCCCGCCAATGAACAACAAAAGCGGGATGAGGGCATTAACTACAACAGACACTCGAACTTAAGCGCGCTCGACGACGATCGAAACAGCAGCTTCGAGGCCATCGCCCAGCTTGATGATAGCTTTGTGGCTACCAAGAACACGGATTGGTTCTTCAAGGTGGATGTCACGACGGTCGATCGAAAAACCAAGTTTTTCGAGTTCGTTCGAAATGTCAGTGTTAGTAACCGAACCGAAAAGCTTATCAGATTCGCCAGCTGTTGCTTTGATCACAACGTTGACGCCCTTCATTTTCGCGATCACTTCTTCGCGCTCAGCTTTTACTTTTTTAAGCTTCGCTTCAGCCATGCGTTTGAAATGTTCAAACTCGGCCATGCGCTTTTCAGTCGCCTCAGTCGCCAAGAGTCGTGGCAGTAGAAAATTGCGCGCGAAACCGGAAGCTACGCTAACAAGCTCGCCGACTTTTCCAAGATTCTTAACGTCTTTTTGCAGAATGACTTTCATAATAAGCTCCTCACTCAAATTCTAAATATTAAACTTTTAATCCTAAACTTCTGTTTTCGGTTCCATTGGCCGACCGGTCAGTCGGTTACGGAACTCGAGCCAGTAATCAGCCACGCCAATCACCGCAACGATCAGCGCCAGTTGGAACGTCAATACGAAGCCCAACAAAATACGCCAAAATACTCCGACTCCAAAATGATCAAATGCTTTGAAGATCACGGCCATGCCTTGAAAAAAATAAAGCACGGCAAGAACATTCAACGCATTCAATCCGATCACTGTGACCATCTTCATTTCGTGTCGCGTGAACGACGCAAGCAGAACGACCATAAGGCCGAAGATCACAATGTTCCATACGCGAAATTCGGTCCATGGTTTCGATCTAGAAACATATTTTCCCGACTGATTGGTTAGGCTACTCACCAATAGTCGCGACCATGTTCCTTCGCTGACAACCGCGATGGCGATTGCGACAAGACCTAAAATCACAAGACCCGATGGCAGTTGCGAAACGATGGTTTCCGTTTCGAATGTCATCGATGGGTTGAGTTCTTTGACTTTCGCCATTGCTGTCTCGACCCATTTTGAAAGCCAGTTGACCGGGCTGATCTTCATCGCGCGGCACCAGGCACCAAAGCCCACACCGACACCTGCGACCAGCGCCAACATCGAAACTCCCGCTGCGTACCCGCGGGAAACTCCCCAACCTTCGATTTCTGTGAACAAACCAATAACCAGTGCAACGGCCAGGAATCCCAAAGCCGCCATCTGCGCGCCCGGGATCATGGGACCAGCGAACCAAAAACCCGCGGTGACGACGGAGACGACGGGCCAAAATACCCAAAACGGAGACGCCAATCGAAGTGCTCGAAGTGGTCCCGCAGCGAGTATCACCGTTGCCCAGCTAAAGCCGGCAGCGATGGCCCATAATCCTATGTGGCGGAAAGCACCGCTCACGTCATCCTCCAAACGGATTTAAAAATTCGCCCTTATGCTTCGTCGTCAACTTCGAGGTCGACATCGCCGCCCTCGTCATCGCCACGTCCGCCTTGGAAGCCGCCGAAGTCTTCACGACGTCCACGTCCACCTTCGTCATCACGACGTGGTCCGCGTCCAGCCGCCTTGCGTGCTTGGAATTTAGCTTCGCGTTCGCGCTCACGCGCCGCGCTTTCAGCTAGGGCGTTACGGAAGTCTTCGAGATACTTCGTGAGATCCGTACGATCGTCGAGCGATGTGTGCATGAAACGAAGAACGTGATCATTGATGCGCATTGTTCGCTCGAGCTCGGCAATCGCTTTTGGATCCGCAGAGAATGTCGAGTGGAAGAATGTCGCTTGCTTGCTCTTGCCGATTGGGTTTGCAAGTTTGCGTTTTCCCCATGTGTCGAGGTGCTTCACTTCGCCACCGAATTGCTCTTCGATGATCGCTTTGTTTTTGCGGAACAGGGCTTTTTGATCTTCCTCAGACGCATCTGGGTTCATCAAAACGACAACTTCATAGGGACGTACGTACGGGCGCTTTTCAAGCTGCATGTCCAATCCTTTCGGGTAGTGCCCTCGCAAGGGCGTAAGCCCCCTTCCGGACAAGTGGATGGGAGCAAGGGTTCAAACTGAAGGGTCTGGAGTAGCATGCCCAAGGCCCAGGCACAAGGATTGTCGGAACGGGACTCCCAAGAAAGCAGATAAAGGTGCAGAATCTTTATCAGATGAGGTTATTTTGACCGCCCAGCCCCTGCTTTTTTTGCGAATCCTTGAAGGCCCCCATCGCGGAACCCGTGCGCCGGTCCGCGAAGGCCTAACAATTGGGCGAAAAGAGGGCGATCTCGTCCTTAAGGACTCAAAACTCTCGGTGAAACACGCCCGCGTGGAATGGCGCGATGGCGATTGGCTTTTGGTCGACCTCGGATCGTCCAATAAAATCAAAGTTGATGGCGGCCGGTACGAAGAAGTCGTTTTGTATCCTGGGCTTCAGCTGATGGTCGGTTCGACGATGATGGAGGTTTTAGAGAAGCCGCAGGCCGCACCCGTCGTCAAAAATCGAGATTTTGAATTCACCGGATCCGTCGAGGTTCCGGTCGAGTCGCTTAGCTGGCGCGAGATCTTGTCTGCGCTTATCACTAAAGCACAAGCTCTTCAAAATCGAAGCCCTGGTGGAGCTATACGGCCTTTCCCGAATTTGCTGAGATTGGAATTTATTTCGGGAGTGCAGTCGGGAACGACTTGGCACATCGGCTATGGCCCCCGTGAAGCAGGTGCACGGTCCTTTGATCTTCCCCTTCTAGATATTGCAGCTTCGGATTCGTGCTTCCTCCTTGATACTTCAGGAGGTAAAGTCGTGTTCCGACCTGCACCAGGTGCTGAGGTTCGACTTAACGGTCAGCCTGCTCCTTCGGAAGCGATTCCACTTCATTCGGGTGACCGAATTGAGTTTGGCAAAACTCGAATCCGCGTGGTGCTCGAGTCATAATTTTAGGAACGGACGCGCGCTATGTTGATCAATGAAATTCCCAAAAAAACTGGAACCTTTCAAAGCTACGACGGCACGACGATTTACTACGAAGAGCGCGGCACCGGGCGACCGATTATTCTTTGCTACGGCCTTGCTTGCTTGATGAACCACTGGACTCACCAAATCCGATACTTCTCGCAAAACTATCGCGTCATAACGTTCGACTACCGCGGACACCATAGTTCCGGCGTTCCTGTGGATCACAAAGAACTCTCTGTTGATGCGCTGGTAAAGGACATTCGCGCACTCGTTGATCACCTAGAAATTTCTCAAGCATCCTTCTGGGGTCATAGCTACGGCGTTCAACTGTTGCTTCGCTATTATGATCTCTACCCAGAGACCGTAAAAAACATGGTTTTCATCAATGGGTTTGCGACCAATCCTATTCGAGGGATGTTTGGTGCACTTATGGGCCCAGACACAATCACAAAAGTTTTTCGAGCTTTTCAAGAAGGCTATAAGATTGCGCCGCAGCCGCTGACGGCCCTCTGGCGCGCGGCGGTTTTGAATCCTGTTTCCATTCCGCTCGCTGCACTTGCTGGTGGATTTAATCTTTCGCTCACGAGCATTAAGGATATCGAGGTCTACGCTCGCGGAGTCGCATCGCTCGATATCGAAATCTTTATGAAGCTGTTTGAAGAGATGATGGATTACGACGGCACTGCGGTTCTCGAGCAAATTCGCGTTCCGACGTTGATTGTGAGCGGTTCCAAGGATGGCGTGACGCCCGCTTCTCATCAGTATGCGATGCAGAAAAAAATCAAGGGCAGCGAACTTCTTCGCGTGCCCTATGGATCTCACTGTACTCAGTTGGATTTGCCAGAGTTCGTGAATTTGCGCGTAGAAAAGTTCTTAGCGCAAAATCTCTACAGCTAGCGCGACGTGCTTGCTGAGCGCGATTTCGCACGAGCCGGTGCCGCCTCGGATTCAGCTAGCAAGTCCGATTGATCGCCGACATTCGAACCTGAAAGGCGAACCGCTTTCGGCGCGCCATCTTCCGACGAAACTCGAATATCAGACGCCATCGCCTCTGAAGATGCCATCGCTCCTGCACCCGCAACACCTGCCGCGAGAGCAACTGGAGCAAGAGCGCGCAATCGACCGCCGCCGTACCCGCCAATTTTAGCGCGGTATTCAGCCGCTTTGCCCATGTGCTCACCAAGCTCTTGATGGGCTTTGCCTAGACGCGTGCTGTAGCTATTCAGTGCCTGGGCATAATCACTTCGGTATCGAGTTTGTGGATTTGCGAGAAATCGCGCTTGGTCGCGCTGAATCGCTTCAATTGTTCGCTGAGCTTCTCTCGCTTTTCCTTCGTGCCAGTCGAGAAAGGACTGGTCGGTTTGAGCAGACGCCATTGAACCCATGCAAGTGATGGATGCGACTAGTGCGAGCGTGAATACTTTCAATGCGGTGATCATTGCGTTTGTCATGTTTCCTCCGAAAAAATTTGAAACCATAAGATTCGTTCGAAGTTTAGTAGTTCAACCCTCGTGCCCCGAGCCGGTGAGGTCTACCGATGCGCCCAATTCGCAGAGAAGGTGCAAGCGAACCTAACCACGTAAAACTTGTGTACACCTGTCAGCTGTAAAGAGCTAAAACGTGTCTCAAAGTGAGACATTCTCGACCTTTGGTCGGGATACAGTGCTGAAGGTTGAACTGAATTATACCGATACAGAAGGGTGATGTTTTCCCAATTTAAGACACTTTGTGTAGCTCTTGCGTCGCTTATTTTTTTAGGCGACCTAGCACATTCACAGGGGCTTGATCCGAATGAAATCTACAAGTTTGATCCCTGCTTTCAGTTTCGCGATAAAGACGGAAAACCACCCGCCATTTCACTGACATTCGAAAAGGATATTCGAGATCCAAGTCGTTTTCCCGGGTGGGCGGTTCCACTTTCACCCTACATCGAGGGCGTCGAAAGACTGAACCGACGACACTCCAACGAACAATGTGACAAGTCTCACACCGGACATTTGAATGTCAGTCCTCTTTTGATCTCTCTTGCGGAGGTTAGTCGTCGCACAGCAGATTTAATCATTCAGGATATGCGAAAACAAAAATCTGAAATGGAGAAGGTTTCGGAATGCCTACAGGGCGTGGGCTATTTCCAGACCGACAATACCTCTGTAACACCAGAAATGTTTCGACCTTCTTTCGCAAAAGACAAAGTCACTAGCTGTACAAAGATCATAAATTTTCTCACGAAAGATCTTTCAGAGCGCCAACAGAGAATGCGCATGTACATGGCACTAACTCAGGGAAAAACCCCGCAATTTGGTGAGCGACTGAGCCACGACTTACCGTTTTCGACACTGCTGACTTCGTCGCTAATTCCGATTCAAGAATTTTGGCAAAAAGATGCTGAGCCCCTTACTGCGAACGAGTACAGCGCACTTCCTGAGTTCAGTCGCAGTTTGAAAGGTCGATCGCCATCTGATCTTTATGACCAATTGATTTCTACAACGCCAGTGCTGTTGATGATCAAAGGCGAAGTGACTCCTCGGAAAATTGGATACGCTTTAGATTCGATTCTTAAACACTCAAAATTCAATGAGGACGATTTTTTAAACAATCTCGGGTACGAAATGTTTTTCAGCACGCCCTATGTCGCTACTGCGATCCAAGGAATGGCCAAGGAATCTCAAGAAAATGCATGCTTGGTCACGCGGCTGGTGTTTGATCGACTTAAAACGAAGTACGAAGTAAATCCGCGTTTTATGGCAGCCGCCGCGCTGCTGCTTTCAGCACCACTGAAAGCGATTTCTTCTGGCGCTACCGCCGCGTCTGCTGGAATGGCGAAAAGTGCAGGTGCTGAATTCATGCAGAAAGCGGGTTGGGCCGCTGTCGGACTTTCCGCCGTCGAAACTGCGAAACTCTACGACCGCTACAATCGCGGAATGATGATGTGCACGACAATTTACCGTCAGCGATACGAAGACCCTGAGGTAGATGGAGTGTGCAGTTTGCACAAAATGAAGAAGATCCAAGAAGACGCAGAATTGATGGCGATCGCGAATGCGGGTGTCTTCGGAATCATGACGCTTGGTCGGCCTGCGATGAATGCCGTCAGCCAACTGCGAATGAAGGCTGGCTCGAAGTAGACTGACGGTCTCTTTGGCTTAATCCTCTTCTGATGAAATTGCGCGAATCGGATCTTCGACGTCTTCGTAGTTAATTTCGTCTTCGTCCGGGACGACTCTGCTAATCTGACGATCGCGGATTTTTTCGAGATAATAGATTCCCTCGATGTAGAACCAAAGTTCCGCTGCCAGTTGATGATTAGACACTTGGGGATGTGTTTCCTTTATTTTCTCGACAAAGGAGGAATACGATTTCTGATAATCGAGCCACGCCGTGTGCGCCTCTCGAAGACCTTTTTTGAACTCCACCGAAATGTCTTCTTTTGCTGCTTCATCGATCGTCAGCAATGTTTCTTTCAAACGCGCTTCCAGCCGCTCGAGTTCCTTTTTTAAAAATTTTGGCGACGGAGCTTGGCGCTTCAATGAAAATGATGCGTCAGCCGTTTCCGCCGGCAAGACCAGTAGCCGACGGCCAGTCACCACTTCGCCGATCTGACTCTTCAGACTCATTCCGTCTTCTTTGTTCAGAGTGGCCGCAAGCAGCGACATGAATTCGCTTTCCATTTGTCGTCGGGTTTCATCAAGCTCAAGTTTTTCCCGAACAGACGATGCCTGCTGGTAGCTTTTTTCAAGAAGCTTATCAAAAAAGTCGTTGGCTTTTTTTCGAAGCCCCTGTGCCGCAACGACAGTTTGTGGTGCTTCCGCTGAGGATAGCCCGGCCGCAATCAAGATGTCGTTGAATCGTGTGTCCAAGTTCAGTTTGGTCTGTTTTAACACCTGTGCACGACAAAACCCTGCCATCGAAGGCTCTTCAATGATTTCACAAGCGCGAAACCTTTTCCATTTCCCGATCCCGTCGCGGCGTGCAGCAAGCTCGATAACCAATTGCTGGCGATCTTCTTCACCGCCGGACCAGCGGCACGCGAGATTGAGCGCCTCTTGCAGTTTTTGGCGATTGCCGGCATTGGCAAGTTTGTCGAGCTTCTTAGCTTCGTTCAGCTCGGGAAATTCGGCGGCCTCTGGCGCCGTCAGAATTTCTGCCGTCGCCGCCTTGTTTTTGGCGAAAGACTTGTGAACCTTGAAGTCTCGCTTTTTTACGAAGAGCGATGCATCAGGATCGTCCTCATTCGGGCACGCCGTCTTCAACACGGCTGCTGCTTTAAGTTGATCAATCGCCGGCGCATCAACCGCTCGAGGAACGCGCGTCGTGATCGGGAGAGTTCCTTCTAATGGTGGTTCTGCTATGAGATTTACGACGGTCATTCGGCCTGCATATCGTTCTTTGGCGTTGAAGCTTTGTACTTGCTTCTTTGCCCACAAGCGCCGCGCCTCAGGTTGACCGCATCGTGCAAGTTTTTTTAAAGAATCGAGCCCGGGAATTTTGTCTTCATCTTCATCAAACGGTCGCGCCTCCGTTGCCCAAAACTTTGCGTCTTCGGCGCCTTTTTTTGCGAGGTCCGCCGCCCATACAGAGAGTGTTTCCTCGCTGAGATCGGCCGTTAATAGCCCCCGCCGATGAAGACGGATGAGATCCATTTTCGCTAGGTCGTGCCCGCTTTCTGCCGCCTGCTGAAGAAAATTTTGACCGGCGGGAACAAACGCTCCGGCTTCGCCGAAGAGAGCATACGCGCGAGAGACAAGAGCATTTGGCTTATTGTTTTGCGCCGCTTTGTCCAAGCGCTCAGCAAGAGATTTGTGCCACTTTTTTCCGAAAAGAACGTACGGCGAGTCTATATTCCACACGGCTTTGGCGCGCACTGGATAGCGATTCCGAATGGCCTGGCGCGTGACCGTTTCGAGTTCATCCAACGAGAGTGTCGTTGATTCCGCAACAAAAACGATTTTCACTCCGCCAATCCAACCAGCAAGTGGCGTGACATGTTCGTCCGACACTGGATAAGCGACGACGGTGTTTGCGGCACCCCGCTCAGCTTCGGCGCGAACAAGAACAAATCCAGATTCGACAGGCGCTACATTGAAACGAAGTGCCGAAGGAAGCCACTTCTGCATAAGTTTATGCGGGCCTTCTCTGCCGACATCGACCGCATAGATGCTAAGTCTGCTAGCGGCTCCAGTCGCGCAAATCGGAGAAGCCGGTGTCCACTGCCCCAGACTTAGGGGATCTTGATTAATGGCATTTACTTGTCGCCATCCTTTGGGCGCGCCGATGGTCATCGTGCGCACTGGTCCGTCCAGGTTTTCCCCAGACTTTGCTCTAAACATTGGCTTAGACGCCAAAGCAACGTTCGGCAAAAATAAGAGCACGGCAGCGATGGCGACAACTGGTTGTTTCAACATGTATTTCACCCAAAGGTCTCGTCGACATTTCAGGTGCACGGCTAAAGCCCTGTGACTGCAGTTCTCAATTAAAGACACCTATGTCACGGACGAAGGTCCAGGTTTTTGATTTGGCTATTCTTTGGAAGCCGCGCCACCGGTGCTGATGAAGTAGGTACCGCACGGAATGCTTGTCATCTCTAATATCTGGTTGGTTCCCTTGAAATATTCTCTCCAGGTAAAGGGCTTTCCCTCTTTAAAGATTTTTTCCACTATAGGCATGAATTTCTCCACAGCATTGGTGCCGGGAAAGATCTCTTCCGTCGTTTTTCCAGCGACGTCTTCGATTTTCCTGCCCCATGCACGTAAAGCGGTTTGGTTGGCGTCAACCAGCTTCCAAGTTTTAATTCTTCCTTTGGTGTCTCGTACTACTTTCCAAATATGGACTTCTTGTTCCATGTTTTCAAAAAGCGCGCGATATGGATTGAACTCCCGCTCGTCAGCAGCTTGATAAACACCATGTTTATCTAAAATGGCCTCAAAAATCTCTGACTGTAGTGGTTTTTCAATTACTTCAAGAAACCCTCTGGGCGTCTCTTTCAAGAATTCGCCCGTGATTAAGTAACACGGTATTTCTGGCGGAAGCTTCTTTCTAAATTCTTCACCGTTGGAGCCAGGCATTCTATAATCTATAAAAACCACTGAAGTGTCGTTGGACAAAATGAACTTCTCGGCTGCATCCAAATCGCTGAACGATTTTACTTTGGTTGAGGACGTCCCGTAACTTTCTTCATACAGCTCGCAAAGATCTATTTCATCATCAATAAAAACCACTGTCGCCATCACGCACTCCAGGCTGGAATTTTCAGAACAAATGCTGTGTGCCCACCTATTTTTTCGTAGTACAAGTCGCCATCGTGATCGTTCGCTATTCCCTTTGCAATCGATAGCCCTAATCCGGTTCCGCTGCCAGCGGGCTTTGTTGTAAAGAAGGGATTGAACAGCTTTTCCACAGTCGCTTCGTCAATTCCATCGCCGCTATCCTGAACAACAATTTTAAGGTAGCCGAGTTCACTTTCAGTCCACGTTTTAACCCAGGCATTTTCGACCTTAGAATTTGCGTCTATTGAGTTGTTGATGAGATTGACAACAATCTGTTCAACCTGAACTTCATCTGCGTAGATCTTTGTTTCCTTTTCAGAAGTATCAATCAATTGCACTCGGCAGCTCATCGCTTTTCCGGCCAAAAGTGCAAAACAATCCTCGATCAAAGACTTCGAAGAAAATGCACTTTTGTTTATTCCCTCTGAGCCACGGCTAAACTTTCTGAGCCCTTTTACTATTCGAGAGATTCTATCAACTGATCTACTTATCATGTCGATTTTTCGCACGTAGCCGGGATCTAAATTGCCTCGCTTCAACAGTCCTACCGAAGCCTCAATGACGGACAGCGGATTATTTATTTCGTGAGCGATACCCGCGGCCATCTCGCCCAAAGTGGCAAGCTTTGAGGCCTGAAGCATTTTTGTCTTCTCCAATTCCACATTTTTCTGGAGATTTTTTTCTTTGGACATGTCTCTGGTGATTGTTGCGTGTCCAAGCAGCGCTCCGCTTTTAGGATCCAATACTGTAAAGTGATTGTCGTGAACTGGGATTTTCTCCTTCGTGACAAAGTGCTGAAAATTAGTTTCGCCAGACCAGTGGCCGGTTTGGATCATTG
>JAXMMN010000267.1:0-6519 GCA_034366485.1 Bdellovibrionales bacterium | reverse complement strand
CGCGACCAATAAAGTTTAATGTCGCCACCAATCGAAATCGATTTGCGAACCGAAACTAGGTCCGTTAGAAATTTTTGAAACTTCGTTTCATGAGATTTCAGCCATTCATCGGCATTTGAAACCTGAAACCGTTCAACTTCATTGACGATGTCGTTCATGAATCGATCAATGTCCACGAGGTTTAAGATCATCCCTGACAGACTGTTTGGTTGACCTTGAACGGCAATTTCCCAAATCCATTCTGCAGGAATTCCTTGGATTTGCACGGGCATTACCACTCGACGCTGCAAAAGCATTAAAGAGTTCCTCCACCGGAGAGAATTAAAAAGTATTGGACGTCATCCTTTGCACCTGAGCGCACCATGCTGTTGAAAACAGATTTCATACCGCCCCCGAGGTTCAAGCCCCCAAGCCGAAAGACGGCGCCAGCCTCTGCAAACGGTGCCGAATCCGTTTGATTGGTCGCCGTGGAACTTTGATTCAAAATCACTCGATAACCGGGACCAAGAAAAGCGTTGAGACCCAAAGTCGAATCCCCGACATTCAAAACAAATCGAGCTGAAGAGTCGAGCCCATAGGTTCCATCAAAACCTTGGCCCATCCTCGTAAAACCTGAGTTACGCCACACAAGCCAATCCGAGAAAAACGTATTCAGACCTAAAGCGATTTCCGTGTAGCTCGAATCTCCAGAGCTTGAACTCACAGATCCGACCGATGCGCTTATGTCGTAGGTAAACCGAAGTCCCCCACTTGCCTCTTCGCCTTGGGCCCACGAAGGAGAAGGCACTATAAAACACAGCAGAACAAAAACTAAAACGCCGGGAATTTGCATGCTTTTAAATTTCATTAATGAAATTCAAGCACGCAATTAAATTCCCGGCGAAAGAAAAGTGAACTTCTCGACTGCTTAGTTAGCAGCTGGTGTTGTCGCTTCTGCTTTTACTTCGTCCATTGCTGCGCCAGCGTCAGTAGCCGCTTTGTCAGCAGTCGCTTTTGCTTTTTTGGCAGCTTTCTTGCCTGTCGCTTTCGCCATTTTCATGGTTTTTTCAGTCTTCATCGCTGCTTTGCCCGCCGCTGCTTCACCAGTTGCTGCTGCATCAGTAGCAGCTCCGTGTGCTGCGCCGTGTGCTGCTGCAGCTGCATCAGCCGCTTTCGCAGGGGCATTGTCATAAGCCATTGAAACTGAAGAAACGGCGAACAGACCTGCAATTGCAAGTTTAGAGAATACGTTCATGGATGGACTCCTTTTAACTTAAAAGAGGCAGTTATTACCTCTTCCTTTATTGGCGTGATTGCCTTCAATACCCAACTAGCGTACTCCTTCGCCAACTCCGATCAAGAAGGAATTTAGGCACGTGGCACCACTATTCTTACGCCTCAATGTTTTGTTCTTTAAAGGACTACTGACTCTTCTTCCCATCGCCCTAACCGTGTCGCTATTGATCTGGATCGTTGGAAGCTTAGAGACGACGTTTGGCGATGTTTTGACCGTGATGATCCCGAATCGATTCTACATCCCCGGTCTCGGACTTGTTCTGGCGCTGCTTACGATTTTGTTCACCGGGCTTCTTGTGGAAAACTATCTTGCAGGATCTTTGTTAAGGAAGTTTGAAGAGTCCCTAAAACGCGCACCCGTCATTCGTGCGATTTACTCACCGCTAAAAGACCTCGCTGATCTCTTTAGTCGCGCACAAGGACCAGATCGTGCACAGAAAGTCGTGTTCGTGAAAGTCAGTCCAACGATCGAACTTGTGGGGCTCGTTATGCGGGAGACCTTTGATGATCTTCCGCAAGTTAAAATGACCGGCGGAAGCATTGCCGTCTTCGTCCCACTCAGCTATGGCTTTGGTGGCTATACGGTCTTGGTAAGTCCAGAGGCGGTTCGCGACGCGGGCCTCCCGGCAGAGAAGGCACTTCAACTTGCGATCACAGGCTGGGTGAAAGCGGGACGCTAAGGACGACGGGACAGTGATCTGACCCTCGCACGTCTGGTTGCTGCTGAACCCAGTTCACCTGGGACTTAAAAAATGCAGGCAAGAAAAAATGATCCAGGCGCCAACCGATGTTTTTTTCGCGCACACCCGGCCGATAGCTCCACCAGGTGTAATGCCCACCACTCGCTTCAAAAATTCGAAACGCATCCGACCAGCCGGCATGGAGGAAGTTCGAAAACCACTCGCGTTCTTCCGGGAGAAACCCTGCATTGTCTTTATTGGTTTTCGGATTAGCCAGATCGATTTCCGTGTGCGCGACATTGATGTCTCCGCCCAAGACGGGAATTCTTTTTTCTTTGAGTAATTGCTCCATTCGATTTTGCGCCAATTCGCAAAACCGAAGTTTAAATGGAAGTCGTGCATGATCCCGTTGTGAGTTAGGAAAATAGCTATTGATAAATGTGTAGGGGCCCAAATCTGCTTCCAACCATCGACCCTCTCGATCAAACTCTTCGCTCCCAAGGCCCACTCGAAACGAAACGTCCTTCGACTTCACCAACGTCAAAAGACCACTGTAGCCATTTTTTTCTGCAACCGCCCAACCGACCTTTTGAAAGCCAAGCTCTGTATAGAATTCGCCGACCTCCTGGAGGACTTCTGGTTTTGCCTTCACCTCTTGGAGCATGACGACGTCCAGCTCGCATTGCGCCATCCAGTCCAACAACCCCTTCCCCAAGACAGATCGCAAACCGTTGACATTCCAGGACGCAATTCGCAGCTCTGATGCGCGACGAGGCTGAAGCGAAACCAGTGGTGGTGACTTAGGTTTACCTTTTGTGGGTTTACTTTTTGTAGTCGGCATTCTTTGGTGGGCTCACTTTCAATTACACTTAAAAATAAAATTAATTCACCGGACCGGTTTCCGGAGGAAGATCATCTGCGGGATCTTCTGGCGGAATCAATTCCCAAACTTCATAGGACCGAATTTGATATTTGAATATCAAAAACCACAATGATCCGAAAATGACTCCGACGAAGAGTCCCGCCATGTGAACGCGTTCGGCGACCTGGGGCCGAAACTCCTGCGGTGCAAATAACAATAGGCCCACACCAAGTGTGCGAAGCACTCGACCCTTCCAAGCGTAATGACGACTGATAAAAAAGAAGAGCGAAAGCCAAACACCGCCCAGGACATTCACAACTCCGCTAGCGCCCAACACGCGGACCTCTGGTGAATACGTGGGCAGCACGATGAGATTAGCGACACCCCCGAGAAAAAAAACCCAGAAGGGAAAGATCCAATAGCCAAAGTGACCACCAAGAAATCTCGCCAAGATCGTAAACATGAACATGTTGCTTACAAGATGGGCGAGATCTGCATGCGCAAAACACGCCGACCAGGGACGCCAATATTCGTAAGAATCAAAAACTTGTGCGCCTGAAACTGGCAATAAACTTCCAAAACTTGGGTACCGCCATCCTGCAACTGTGATGATCGAGATGACGGCGACAACAAACATCGCAATCGACATCGAATCACCGCGTGGAGCACGGTGGAGCAATGTTTTAACCAATTTATGAGTCAGAGGGTTGGGCGACTCGCCCGCCCCAGTGTTTGACCACTCGGTCAAAGTTCAACCTGCATACCAACTTCGATGACTTGATTGGCAGGAATATTGAAGAACGCTGTCGCCCGGTGAGAGTTTCTCGCCATGAACGCAAAGATGTGCTCGCGCCAGATCGCCATGCCCGGATGTTCGGTCGCGATCAATGTCTCGCGACCCACAAAGAAAGTGATTTCGGGAATTTCAAATTTCAATCCCGTGTCTTGTATTCTCACCATCAGCGCCATGACATCGGGTGTTTCCATAAAGCCGAAATGGGCTTCAACTTTGAAAACGCCGTCGACGATCTTTTCAATCTTTAATCGCTGTCTATCCTCAACGTAAGGGACTTCTTCGGTCAAAACCGTGAGGATCATGACTTTGTCGTGAAGGACTTTGTTGTGTTTTACGTTATGAACCATCGCAGGCGGAGTCACTTCCGGATCACCAACCATGAAAACTGCAACGCCGCGAACTTTCTGAATTCCAGGATCTTGTTGAAGCTTAGTTAAAAACTCTCTGATTGGTGGAGTTGCCGCTTTCATTCGAACCGAAAGAATTTTCCGTCCCTTGCGCCAAGTCGCCATCAAAAGCGCCATCACAATTCCAATCGTGAGTGGCACCCAACCGCCTTGCGCAACTTTCATTGCATTAGCGGCGAAGAACGCTAGATCCACGATAAGGAAAAATCCGCAAACAGTAAGCGCAAGAGCCGCACTCCAACCCCAACGTCGTCTTGCAACCACGTAAGCTAAGAGTGTCGTGACCACCATCGTTGCCGATACACTGATGCCGTAGGCAGCAGCGAGGTTGGACGAGCTCTTAAAAGTCAAAACTAGCCAAAGGGTTCCGATCAACATCGCATAGTTGACGTGCGGCATGTAGATCTGACCAATTTCACGCGACGAAGTGTGAATAATTTGAAGACGCGGGCTGAGGCCCAATTGAATCGCTTGTTTTGTCAAAGAGAAGACGCCGGAAATCAATGCTTGGCTGGCAATAACTGCCGCCGCCGTTGCAAGGATCACGAGAGGAATCACAGCCCAGCTAGGCGCAAGAAGATAAAAAGGATTTTCCGCACTTGCAGGATCAACCAAAAGAAGCGCGCCTTGCCCAAAATAATTTAAAACCAAACCAGGCAGTGCGACGGTGAACCACGCCCATCGAATCGGCGAACGGCCAAAGTGCCCCATGTCCGCGTAGAGAGCTTCGCCCCCCGTAACTACCAGGAAAACAGATCCCAAAACAAAAAAGCCCTCTTTGCCATGATCCAGAAAAAATCGAACTGCATGATGAGGACTGATTGCGCCTAAAACTTCCGGATTCATGATGATTCCGCGTACACCGAGAATCGCGAGAGCAGTGAACCAAACAAGAATGATTGGACCAAATACAGCGCCGATTTTTCCCGTTCCATGACGCTGTTGTAAAAACAAAATCACGAGTACAGCGACTGCGATCGGCACAACATAGGGACTTAGCCCTGGAGCGGCAATTTTTAAACCTTCAACCGCTCCTAAAACAGAGATCGCCGGAGTAATGATCCCGTCACCATACATCAACGCCGCGCCAAAAACGCCGATCCCAAATAATAGCCACTTGCGGTCACGGAGCCGCGCTGGAACAGACAATGCCGTCAATGCTAATATTCCACCTTCACCGCGGTTGTCCGCCTCTAAGATGAAGATCATATACTTAATGCTGACAGTTAAAATGAGAGCCCAAAGGATCAGCGAAAGAACACCCAAGACGCGATCTGGAGTCAGTTCCATCGCATGAGCACCGTGAAAACATTCGCGAAGTGCATAAAGCGGCGAGGTACCGATATCGCCGTAGACGATTCCCAGTGCGGCTAAAGACAACGCCGCTAAAGGTTGTTTCGATACACCATGATGGGAATTTGATTGTTGATTCTCAAGTTGTGCGCTCACGTGAAGCCAAGCGTACCCCCATTTAGAACGCGTAGCCAAGTGCGTTTTTAGAGAAGGATTGGGAGCGATTTTGAAGCATCTCGGTGCAAATTCTGTACGGCATCTCCTGTTTAATTCGATGCTAGCTCTCAAATCGGGACTGGACCTCAGGACCCCTTGCTAAATTGAATCAGTTTGGGATGATAGAGGAAGGGCCATCCCGTTTTTTATGGAGGTGTGATCTTCAACCCAAGTAGTCGACCTAGAACAATAGGTCATATCAGGGCACTCGTTCTTAACTCTAGCTATCAACCGGTCAAACTCGTCAGTTGGCAAAGAGCATTGCTGCTGTGGTTTCAAGGCAAAGTAGAAGTACTTGAATATCATCCATCAGACGAAGTCACAGTCCGATCGGCTCGTGAAGAGTTTCAAGTTCCATCGGTCTTGCGTTTAAAACGCTTCATCAATCATCGACGCTTCACCCGCGTAAAATTCTGCCGAGAAAATGTTTATCGCCGAGACGATTATCGCTGCCAATACTGCGGCGATGAATTCAACGTTAAAGAGTTAACACTCGATCACGTGGTTCCGGCCAGCAAAAAGGGACGAAAAGATTGGACAAATATGGTGACTGCTTGTCGACGCTGCAATCACCGAAAGGCCAATCGCACGCCGCTGGCTGCTGGAATGCCATTACTTTCCGAACCGCGCGTTCCGGCATGGCTACCGCCAATCCAAACCGGCTTTAAATTGGACAATCTTCCGGAATCTTGGCGCGCCTACCTAGGCGGTCTGTCGGAAGACATGTTCAGCGATCTACCCACTGATCTCGAAGACCTCACCGGCTGATTCACATCAGTTTTCGAACTCTCTTTTATTAAACTGAGCAATTTTAAAGTGACATGATTTAAACCCCGCTCCTAGTCTTCTTGGCTGGGAGGTTTTCTATGGGCTCAGGCAGCGAAGCATCTTGGATCGTCCTCGTTGAATGGCTTTCTCGTCTCATTCTACTCTTACTGATCGGCCTATCCGTTTGGTCGATTCGTTTGATTGCTGAGCGATGGGTATTTT
>JAXMMN010000266.1:0-9601 GCA_034366485.1 Bdellovibrionales bacterium | reverse complement strand
ATCTTTTTGATGGGTGCCGACAAAATCAATCGCAAGAAATCCGCGGTGTCCCATCTCGGCGAGATTTTCAAGGTAGGAAGATTCGATCATTCCCAGAACGGCGATTGGCAACCAGTCGCCGCCGGTGACTTTTGCTTCGGTTTCGCCACCGGTGAAGTATTCAATAAAGTCCGTTGTCCACGTAACGTCGCCAGACTCACTTTGCTCTTCGAGTTTTTTCCAATCGAAGATCGTGATGTTTTCCCACGAACCGCCGATTTGAATTTCCGCGTCGACCCAATGCCATTTCGAAACGAATTCTAACAAGGACGAATTAACAATCATTTCGAAATGATATCAGCGACCAACCTAATCTCAAGACTTAATTCATTTGCCGTTCTGTCACGCGCACGGCCTCGCCGATCAGATTGTACCGCACATCAAACCGCGCCGATGTTTCCATTTCAGTGTTGTACCAACCTTCGATCGTCAAAACCCCGACTCGTTCGCGTTTCGAGTTCAACAACCAACGCACATAGAAATACGCCGTGTTCGAATCTGCATCAGGAACCAACCCTAGATCGACAGCACCAAGAAGATGAAAGCCGAGACCCTTGACTTCCTCCGGCGTTAGTTGCGCACCGGCTTTAGCTCTCAACACTTTCGCCGAAGACTGCGCCTCGCACGTCGCAACATCTTTATTGTAGTCGATTTTCATGTTCTTACAGAACTCAGGTGCCAATGCTTCAAGTCGCGATTTCGGATAGGAAAATCCGACCGAAGAGACCACCAAGACGAGTAGCGGAAGGACCAGTGCGTTCAATCTGATTTTCATAACCCGACCTCTGTCGTTAAGAGTGAGACTTCTTAATAGCTCACTCTTAAAAAAACCGACAGGTGCCCTGAACGCTAGCGACAAAATTTCAGGTTTACCGGCGTAAAGCCACACGTAGGCCTTTCAAATCGTTGGCCAGCTAATCACAGCTAAAGGCGTCGGTGAGCATCGATTCCTGCACAGTGGCCTTCAGTTGATCCTTAATTTCGGAAATTCGAACTCCCAAAGACTTCTGACCACTGGCGTGCTGCATGACAAGTGTCGTAACCCCGACAAGCTGACCCTTGCTATTCAACATTGCGCCTCCAGAAGCCCCCGGAGCGGCTCGCGCATTGGTCACGATGATCTTGTCCCTAAGATGTTTCATCATGTTTCTGTTCATTTCATCGTTTTGTTGCAGCTGCCACCCTGCTGCGGTGTAGACAATGACCTTTCCGAGAAATCCCAGGTTTCTAGTAAAGATCTCTGCCTGGCTTCCAAAGCTATAGCACTGGTCTCCATATGAATAGGGAACGCTTGATCCCCCATACTCAACCGAGGAAGGCGGCTTAACAAGTTTGGACATTTGAACCGCATCACTTGAAAAGCCGGCGACGATCACATCTTCGGACTCAGAAAGTTCACCCGTTTTTACGCAGGTACAGTTTTCTTCTGAAAGCTTTAGCAGCGCATGATCGGCAAGATCCAGGCCTCTGCTCTCACGAACGAATTTATAATAGGAATCGGAATCACTCATGACTCCGCCATTGCCGACCAACTCATGATTGTTCGTCGGTTCAAAGTCCCGCATCGAAAGTGCGCGATTCGCAAAACCATGTCCAATGGCCACAACTTTTGCTCGCTTTGTATCGATAGAAATTTCGACGCCGGTTGCAGCTGGCTCACCATCTGGTCTCGAAAGATTGTATCGGTCCAACTGCCGCTGAAGTCCAAACTGCTCAATTTGATTTGGAGTTAGATCTTTCGCCACCCCTTCACTGACAAAACGACTCTTATCCCCTGATTTTAAAAAAGTGATTTTCATACTGGAGCCGATGTTGAGATCAGCCGGCAGCGAGCCTGGCTTCATCGTTCCCATCGACATCGAATTCTTCGCTTGCGAAAGCGCCTGCCAGTCTACTTTGCCCTGGGCCGTCAGCATGTCTTTTAAACAATGAGCCGCAGTCAACGCGTAGCAGCTTTTAGAAATCACGACCAACGAGCATTTTCCACCGTCGACATCATAGCTTCTGATCGCACCTAGCGCGGCGCCGACACCATTTCCTAGCTCTTTCTCCTCGATACCAAAACGGTAAGGTGAAGCAGCCTTCGGAAACGTGAGTTGAATTGTTTGTGCCTTGGTCTCAAGTGTGAACGCACCAAGAAAAACGAGAAGCCCTAGATTGAAACTGCGACTGAAACTGCGAATTGAAAACACATTCTCATTGTACCAAGCGCAGGACTCCTAACAATAGAAATTCCGCTACCAGACCCGCTTTGCCGCCAGCAGGAGGAACGTCCAGTGTTCTCGTTCATTGGGACGCACAAAGGACGCAACCCGACTATCTCCAATGAGGCTTGATCGGTAGATCCGAAACCATGGATAAAAGTGATCAACGATTCCCGGCGATACGAACGAAATCCCAACCGTCGAGTACGAGAGACCAGACGCGGCCCCAGCACCGTAGAAATATTGATTGTGCGATGTGGTGCCCCCTCCCAGCGATGCTGTAAATGCCGGTTCTAGCAAAAAACCTTTCGACCGCTCAAAAAACCGACCCAGCTTCAGTCGAACAGACACCTCGCTAAAAGTACCCGAGTAGCCGCCGAAACCTGCTCCCAAGTTGAAAGTGGTTTCAAGCCACCCCGTTGGATTGTATTCGAAAAAAACTTCTGCCTCGCTCGCGCCTTGCCGCCGGATTCGATCCTCTAGCTTTTCACCAGAAACATAAAGAGGGGTGTCATTGGCCGCATCTGCGTTCAAACGAAGTCGATACAGTGCCGACTCACTAAGCTGCGACTTCCAATTCAGGGTCGATCCTACAAGCTGTAAACCGGGATGAAACAAGTCGACCGAAAAAATGGGAAAGGCCTGAAACGAGCCGTAGGTGATCACCCCACGGCGGTCGAGCTGCGAAAGATACTCGGCACCCACTGCAACTGCGAAATTTTCTTTAGCGAAGGCGCTCGCCGCTGCGGTTGAATTTGAAAAAACACCGATCCAAGCCAATAGGATCAACACACTCATTCGGTGAAACAGCAGGAAATAAAATCGACGGGCCAAAAATCGTTCGGTTTCCATTTTCAAGTTTTATAATGAGCGATGGACTTTGGCACTTAACATTCTCATTCAACTTAAAGATTAGAAAAACTAACGAAGCCCTGTGACAAATTGTTGGCCACGCGAATTATGTACTGCAAACTGGTTGGACAGCTGAATCTTCTAGAAACCATCACAAAGGCGTCCCAATACGGGACGCCTCATTGTGCTTCAGCCGGATTGTTCCGAAGATAGAAGTTCTGGGGGATTCAAAATGAAGTTCAGTCGAATTCACGCGTTCGTTGCGATCGGCATCATGGCTCTTGCTTATCAGAATTGCGCAATGGAAGGCTTCGGTGTTCTTCAACAACAAACCACTTCCTCCTCCAATTTAGAGATGAATGTATCGGCCACTGACACGAGCGAACTTGGTTTAATGTTAAATATTTTTGGGGCTCGTGACGTTACATCGCAAAGTGGGACGTGTCAGTTTCTAGGCCAGCCAACCCTACCGCTCGTCACCCACTACCCGCAGCTAGGCGGGAAAGAGCAACCCGTAATTTGGAACATTTTTGCGCCGACGGAATATGCCGCTGGGCAACCATACGTGCCGCAATACGACATTGCCAAATTTCCGCTACCAGTTATTGGTGGCTTCATTGCCGACAATTTTGATCTGCTCCCATTCCCGGCCGGAGTTGGAGACAATCAGACGCGATTTGAAAATCGCTTGAAGCAGTTGTGCGTCGGCGGCCTTGCGACTGTACGATTTGTTCAAGGGGCACACGAAATAAAAGCCCCCGGAGATTTGACAGCGCTCTTGATCGAAAACGCACCATACTTTCAAATTCTTCACAGTGTCGTTTTTAAAAACAACCTTTTCACAATTGTTGTTCCGCCCCGTTGGACAAAAGCATCTAGCAACACGCTTCCCACAATCTTTAATGGCTTCTACGACTTGAATGTAAACTTCATGTCGCTCGAGGGCCAATCTTTGTTTGAAACCTTGGCGCAAGCGTATGCCACAAAGCAAAAATCTGGATTCGGAATTTTCTGGAATGGTACCGGCGCAGTCGGATCAAGAACAGTCGATAACACGGCATATGCAGAGTTAAACCAGTTTCTCTCGATTTATCTTTCAGATCTTGGCGCAGCATCAAATAAGTTCATCACATTCGGTGCATCGCGCGGTGGAATCACTGCGCTGAATGTTGCTTCCCATCCGTCCGTTACTGCTGCCAGCGTGGCGTTTGCCTACTCGGCAGTGCCACCTTATGAATTGAACACGGTTGCGTATCTCGTCACACCGACTATTCCTGCTCTACTTCCGTCTTCTGACTGGAGCGTGGGGTTCGTGGGCTCCTGGCAGAATTCCTTTCGTCATCCACCTGGATTCAATCGTACGGGTTATCAAGGCTTAACTGGAAATGAAGCCCACTTGAAAGTCCTAACTGGCTCAAGCAACCTTGGTGAAGTCAGTCGAGATTTCAACGCATTGACGACTGCTAAAATAGCGAAGCTACTTCGCAACAACACTCAAATTCTACTCGAAGTCGGTTCTCACGATTTCATCGTTCCAAGCACCGATCAATTTCGACTTTACATCGACGGCATGGCGGCTGGGATTCGAATGGAAGCTCGGATCAATTATCTTCTTGGTCATGCGCATGACGACGGCGCCCGCCGAGTGAAGTTGGCTTCAGTTTTTAACACACTTATTGACCAAGCGCCCACGGCTTCTACTTTTGTGACACCCGGTCGCATTAGTCGTTTTGTCGCTCAACCCAATGGACAAATGACCGCAATCCCGTCAGGTTCTGCACCTCTCACTGTAGAACTACCTCGCTATATTATTGATGAATCTGATCCGATGATTCTGGCAACCGGTCCCGCAAACGCGCGCTACCTAATTGCCTTTCGCAAAGGTGCCGAGCTAACGAAAATCATTCTACCGCTAGATGCAAAAGGGCTATTGAACTTGAGATTGCCCCACAGCCTTTTTACACCGGGCGACTTCGAGTTTTACGGAGCCTACACGATTGACAGTCAAGATCGTCCACTCTCAAAGGTAACCATCACGTCGCTTGCAACCCGAGGCCTTGTAATGTCCAGAATCCCTGGTGACATTAGACCTTTTGTCGCTAATGCCGGGGGAACCATTCTAGATGGAATTAAAGCGCAGGGCCGCTATTTCAATCCAGGAGCGGGAGAAGGTTCAAACTATGGGTTTCTTCAAAATGGTGTGACTGCAATTTCTGCCGAAGAGCTTGCAGTACTCAATCCTGCGACTCCAACTCCGAGTCCAACTCCCGCCGCACTTTCGTGTCGGTTGACGCATTCAACGGCAGGACCAGTGGCCGTTGGCGCCGTCATCGTCGAAACATTGACCTGTTCAAATGTTCCTGCCGGAGCACTGTATCGCTTCACTGGAACGCGAGACGGAGTTCCATTTTCCGATGCACCACTGAGCTTGACGAGCGCACCGATCAGAAACGAATTCACGAATGACGGAACGACGATCGCAGGAGCATGGACTCGAAGAGGCGAAGTGTTGAATGCTGCTAGCACCGTCATCCACACTTCGAACTCGCTGTCAGTGACGTTGGTGCGTGCTGCGACACCGACACCGACACCGACGCCTTCGCCAACTCCGCGCCCAACGGCGACGCCAACTCCAACTCCAACTCCGACACCGGCGCTGACTTGTACCTACACACAATCGTCCACGGGCCCAATCGCAATTGGAGCATCGATCACAGAAACTTTGGATTGCAAAAACGTTCCGGCCGGATCGACATTCCGAATGGTTGGAACTCATGACGGAAAAGCCTACTCAGATCCCGCAACTCCCTACGCAGGTGGCGCGATTTCTGCGACCCATTTGAATGATGGAGTCACAATCGCAGGCGTATGGACTCGTAAAGCGCAAATTCTAAACGCAAGCGGCGCGCTTCTTCGCGAAACTAGTTCACTCACAGTGACATTGGTGCGCGCAGCGACTCCGACTCCGACTCCCACTCCGACTCCGACGCCAACGCCGACTCCCACTCCGACTCCAGTTCCCGCGACGTTTTCTTGTGTTGTCACAAACGGAAGTTTGGCGACCTACACAATGGCCGGAACAATTAAGCCATCCGGTGTTGATGCCGGAAAAGTTGGGTACTATTTTGTCGCTGGCTATGATGTCGGCCGAAATGAATGGTGGAGCTTCGACGGAGTGAACTGGGCAAAACACAACGGCACGAATGCGAACTACTTGCCGATCTCAGGCCCCGGAGCCACGACATTGAATAGTGCCGGCATTTCTGGACCTATCTTTACGAACGCTGACTTGCGTCCGTTCCCGAACGGACAGATCTATCTGGGATACGGACTAGGTAACACGACCTCGGATGCGTGGAACAATTTAATCGCGAACACGAAGTACAAGCTTTGCGCAACGTTGCCGAGCAACTAGCAAAATTCAATTTCAAAAGCTTCCGCGTTTCTACTAGGTGTGGCAAACGCGGAAGCCACGGAATGCGCGAAATGACATTCCGCACATCCCTACAACAAGGTTGAGTGCATTTTAATTCCGCCATTAGGATTTACCAAACCTATGGAAGGATTCATCATGCAAACATCTTTTATTTCAGCTTTGAAACTTGTACTGATCGGCGGCAGTTTAGTTTCTATTTGCTCGAACACTGAGGCCGCAACAATTGATCCGGTCAACAATGAGAAACTCGCAGTTGTCACATTTGAAGCCGCACGACCACAGCTGTTCGCTCCTAGTCAAGTTCCCACAGTCGTTGTGAGTTCAAGCCGCCTAGCTTCGCCGCTCACATTTAAGTTTGGAAAAGCCCAACGGGTTCTGCCTTCTGCAGACACCACATTGGATGTTCAATACAATTCTGGCTTCCCGTACAGAATCGGTACCAAAATAAGTCTCGTTGCGGGGAAAACTTATAACTTTGTAATTCCCCAAATGATGGTCGAATGGAAAGTCGACGATTTCGGCATTGAACTCGGACCTATCCCACGGTTTGAGATCACAAAGGTCGGCGACGCAAAACCTTTCTATGTCGGTAATCTTCGCTACCCTTATGAAATGCAGCATAAGGCTGGCATTCCGGTTGTCGCTGGCAACTTCAGCATTCGACAGTGGCCGCCTGCTGACGTTGCGAACCCAACACTCATTTCAATGGCGTGGGGAGATGCGCCTGCAATTCCACTTTCTGCCGACGCAGTCCAAAAACGCTCGGCACTTCATTTAGTAATGACGAAATCCGTCAGCTTTCCTGATGCAAAATATCAAAGCAGCTGTTCTGGTCCGTCTGTTTGGACAACCATCGGTACGACCGGTTTTCCTGCGGGCGAATTTCTTCCGGCCTACGATATTCCACTCAGCGTACCGGCCGACATCCACCAGGTTCGGTACTATCGCAATTCGTATGGAACAACTCACCCACTGAGAGTGAATTTCGGTGTTATTCAGAAGACCGTGGATATTCAGCCCGGCACAACACTTGTTGAAAACATCGAGCGCCTAGAGGTCAATAAGGTAAAAGTCGTTCGAGAAGACGGATCTCAATACATGGCCGAAGCGACCTATACTATTCAATATCAAAATCATGATGGTCAGTGGCTCCCCTACTCGCACTTCCCTCGTCAATGTATTGGATATGGAACATCGACATTTGTAGCCCCCTCGGGCGTCTACCTGCCAAAGGGCAATTACCGAGTCACCATTTCGTATAAAACAGACGAGGGCCCCAAAAACCAAGTCCACAACGTAACCCTCTAGCCTAGACCCTTGGCGGCGCCCTCCTGCGGAGGGCCGCCTATAGCCGCAGCGACACCTCCCCAATCTTTCGGTGCTCCTGCACCGAAAGCAGCGCAGGCCGGAGGCCGTAGCGACATATTTAGACGTCTCGAATTGAGACGTCTTTTTTTTGCGTCTTTGAAACTTTCTAATCAGTCACTGTGTTTCCTATCTAACAGCGCGGAAAGTCTGCGCACAACGATGGAGACTGAAAATGAAAAGCACAAACCACAAAATGACTCTGCTCGCAGTAACTGGACTCACTTTACTCATGTCACTCGTTGTGGGTTCCGCTTCTGAAGCCCGCGAACGTCACGATCGTCGGCAAACTCGTCAGAATGTTCGCACTCATCAAGGCGCACAAAACGACCAGCTCACCGCCGGCGAAAAACACCGTTTGCAAAAATCAAAACGCGCCATTCGCCGCACCGAAAAGCGATTTGAAAACAACGACGGCGAAATCGGAAAAAAAGAAGCGATCGTGCTTGAACAGATGCAAGATGCGCGAAGTAAACAAATCTATCGTCTTAAACACAATGACAAAACCAAGGGCGATGGAAACGTGACTGCGCCGGTCGAGCCGCAGCCGGCATTGCCAGCTGAAGACTCGAGCGCTGGTCAGTAAGCCAAGCAGCAAACAAGACACTAAATTAACAATCTAAAAACTTTTCCTGGAGAGCTGAAATGAAAAAACTAAAACTACTCACGCTTACACTCGCAGTTGGTGCCTCACTTGTTGGCTGTCGCCAGCAAGAAGAAGCAAGCGACACTTACTCGAGTGACGCGCAAACCGATGCACTTGAGTCCGCAGTCACAATGGTCCAGGGCCAAGCCGACGACGCTGCCGGTGGAACATTTGCTCTCCAGACAAAGTCCTCAGCTTCCAAATATGCAATTGCCGAAGCTCTGCTCTTTTCTCAAGCGAACGCTGCAAACTGCGGTCGCGCCTTCAGCCAGTCTTGTTCGGTCGGCGTAAAGACGATCAGCTATACGAATTGCTCGATTGGCTCGGCATTCACCCTTTCCGGATCCGTCACTCTCACTTACTCGGATAATGGTTGCGCTCTCGACGTCGGTGACAATGTTGTAAGAACATACGATCACACGATTTCTGGACCGCGCAGCGGAGCTATTCAGACGACGTCTACCTTGCGATCAGACTATCGCGGAACACAAATCGGAGGCGGCGGTCGCCTCGAGCGCACTGGCGCATCGGCATGGCAAATCGAAGTTCTCGGTAAACATAAGATCGGTACTCGTAACGGGCGCACCCTTTTCGATGTGTCTGCTCGAACGACGACTCCTGTCGCATTGAGCGGGACTTTAGACCGATCTGGACGTACTGTGTCGGCTGGCGCAATTGAAATTAATCACAATCGTGCTCAGTTTACGGCCGTCTACTCGGTCGCCGCAGGTCAGCCATTGGTATGGAACTCGAGCTGCTGCCACCCTGTTTCTGGTCAGCTCAATGCAACTTACACAGGAAGCCTCACTGGTTCGGGATCGATCACCTTCAATGGCTGCGGTACTGCACAGTTGTCAAAAGACGGTTCGAATCGCACACTTTCACTTGGGTACTGTGAATAATGACAGAGTGAAGCGATTGGCGCTTAAGCGAGCAACAGAGTGAACCGCAAAAACGAACAAAATCTGACCGCACAAGCTGACGATGTTTTGATGAATAAACTCGCCAGCGGATCGAAAGAGGCCTTCAGAGTTTTGTTTGAGCGCCACGGCGGATTGA
>JAXMMN010000265.1:0-2318 GCA_034366485.1 Bdellovibrionales bacterium | reverse complement strand
TTAGGCCCAAGTATCTTTTCTAGAAATGAAAACCCACGGTTTGAAAGTGTATAAAACTTCATTCCGTGAATTGTGATCTCGCTTTTTTTAATGAGATTAAGACCTAATAGTGCGTTTACGCGTTCTTCAGCATAAGCGTCTGATTTTGATAGTGATCCATTTTTAAGATTGAAATAAAACCTTCGCCACAAGACTTCAAAATTAGAAAACTTCATTACGCTTAAAAACTTTAAGAGCTCGATTTCTCGATTGGTGACTCTTATGGGTTTTGAATTTTTCTTATTTGTTTTTTCTAGCTCGCGATCTTGTTTTTCAGTTTCGAGATCTTTTGTCTCTAGCGTTTCATGTATTTGGTCTTTGTCTTCGGTCTTCATTCCCCATCCCCCAGGCTTAATATTTAAAAAATCACTTGGCCCACCCATGACTTCTTCTTTTCTGTTCTTCCACCTTCCTTTCGTACTCTCCCGTCCACCTGTTCTCGTAGAGAGCGGGTGGACGGGAGGGGGAGAAAGGAAGGCTGTCTTTTGATTTGTGCTGTGAATTCAAGGCGTGGGTGGGCCAAGCCGTTTAGAAGAATTCACAGCTAAAAAGAGGTGGATGAGGGCTTTAGTTTTTCTGAACCTTCTTGTGCCTCAAATTCCCCTGAAATAGGGGTCAAATGAGGGTCAATTTCGGTAACCAATTGGTTACGGATTGGTTACCGATTGGTTACGAGGTTCAGAAATGGACCGAATTCAACCGAAATCAAACTATCTCGCCCGAACAAAGGTTCAATTGTTGATAAGTCGCTAAATGCCTGAAGTTACTTAGTAACCAGTGCATTTTTCAGTGTTTTTAGTGAGTTAAATTGGTTGCGGGGAGAGGATTTGAACCTCTGACCTTCGGGTTATGAGCAGATTGAAGTGCTTTTTCTAAGTTTTCGAAATTCTTCGAATAATTAATAATAACAAAGTCTTCCAGTAGATTCTTAGTGCGACGGATAACGACGAAAAACGACCCTTTTCGCCCCCTCGTGGACCATCTGTGGACCATCGAGGGGATTTTTTTAAAAGTTACGCCGCGGTTTTCTTTTGCTCCGAAGAAAGCGCAACCGTTCGGCGCCACTCGCTCGCTTCCGCCAAAAGTGTGAGTTTAAACTCGGCTGAGGTGTGCTTGCGACATGCGGCTTCAATGTCTTTGATGTCCACTTTGAAGAACTCTTTGCGTTGATTGACTCTGTTCATTCGGCGTTCGTCGAATTGTCTGTGGAGCGTGCTTTCAAGCGTTGGGGCATCATCTGATTTAATAATCGCATGCACGTCGAAATCGAAGGGCACGGATGCATCGCCAAGTTCATAAACGCGATCCATCGGATCTAGGCGTCTAGTCATCCCAATTTTGAAAACATTCTCGCCGAAGGAACCAATATTAGAAATGATGTAAACGTAGCCTTGCCGTGTCATCTCGGCCATCGACTTTGCGCGTTCCTTATTTTCGAGTGCGTTGGCGAGTCTGGCTTCCAGTTCAGCGATTTTAGTTAAGAATTTAGTCTGATCTGCTTCGGGTTTCTTTTCCAATTCCAAACGTGCCTTTTCTAGTGCTTCGGTACATTTCTTTGCCTCTTTTTCGGCGTCGGCTTCTGCTTTCTCGGCCTCGCGACGTGCACGTTCTTCTTCTTTCATTTGCTCTCGGATCGCCTTTTGTTCTTCTTTTTCCTCATGGACCTTTTGGACATACTCATAAGTTAGGAATAGTTCGTCGAGCTTCAGCTGAAAAAAGTCCCTTGTAATGCGGCAATGATTTGGTTCCAGAAGTTTGTCGATATTGTCACGGATTTTACCGAGGCGTTCTTCAGCGCGATCTATGTTGTCAAACTTCAGCTTGAGGATTTCGTTATCGCATTGAACATTGAAGGCCGAAAGTCCCAAGCGAATAATTCGGTCCGTCATCTTTTTGCCTTCGGCTTTACTTCCACTCACTGTCCATTCGGTACTGCAAACGATCGCTTTTTTGTCCTTGATAGCTTGCTTTTGTAGGTCGCGCTTTTGGTCTAACAGTGCCTCGAACTTTTCAGACTTATCAAAGTTGTATTTTGATTTGTAGAAACCGGCAGAAAGAAGGTCGCTCTGATCGTTTAGAAGCGAAAGTTCCTTTTCCAAATTTTCTACATTGGTTTTCAAGTCGCTCAAAGTTGATTCGATTGACGTTTTTTGTTTCGTGGCGAGAGCGATGTCGCTGCGTAGTTTTTCAAGCTCTTTGTCGCTATCGGCAGAACGTTTTTTTAACTCAGCTTCAAGACTTGCAACCTGTTTGGCGGCCTCTTTTTCGGCTGCGGATTG
>JAXMMN010000264.1:0-1107 GCA_034366485.1 Bdellovibrionales bacterium | reverse complement strand
AATTTTAAGAAACCTACCTAGGTGAGGCTGCAAATGGGACGAAATTCTATCTTTCGCAATCGGTTCCTTTGAAAGCAAAACTGCTAGATCTGGAAACGACGGGTGATCTGCCCATGAGAGGTTTTCTATATTCGCAAGTTCTGAGATGAACGCAGCTAGGCTGACAGTGGAATCGGCGCCCGAGAAATATCTTTTGTAGATGACAGTCGCTCGATCTGTGTCAGCAAACTTTTTGCTCCCAACCTTTTCGACAAGGGACTTCAACAGCATGAATTCTGGAACAAGCATAAACTTAGTGCGCTTGGACCGGCTATCAGCAAGCAAAAAGGCAAACGCCGAGACAAGTATAGCTTTGAATTCCTCTGAGGGAATTATTCTGAAGTTGTCTCTAAGATCAGCCGCCAGAGCTGGATACACTCGTTTCGAATAACGCGCATGCGCCTGACGGCTAAAGTTAGCTTGGGGCCTCGGAGAAAAAACGGACCTCAGGAATTCACGGAGAATCTTAGTCAGCGTCGCCGCTGGCTGCCGATAAGCCCGTCTCGCAATCAATGTCACAAGCAAAAAGGTTGCTCCCATTGCCCATAAGTTCTTGCTTGATGTCTGGTCTGGCTCTAGCTCGCGAAGCCGTTCGCAGAGACATTCGAACCGATTCTCAATGAACGACCAATTATGATCAGCCTTTTTTGACTTCACCAACGGTACAGCTTGATCTTGCTCACTTTCTAAAGGTAGCTCGTGAACATTTTCGGATGCCGTTGGTGCGGAGTCGTAACCAAATAAGGCAGATAATATCCGCTGCGCAAAGTGAATGCTCCCGAGTACGTTAGCACCCGACTTTGCAGAAATATTGGAGGGCAAAACTATTGGTGGCCATATCGGCGGCAGAGCTGGTTGCTCTTTCATTGACGATTGAGCCTTAGCGCGTCCATCTTCGGAATCATCGAGTGGTAGAGCGAAATCCTCGAGTCCATCTAGTGAATCCAATAGGTCATCGAGACAATCCAGTGACCCGTCGATGCCGTCGCTTTCAACCATCATTAATGCGTACTGAAGGGCTCTACGTGTACTTGCATCAATGTAAAGAACTGTCGAGTCATCGACAAA
>JAXMMN010000263.1:0-8476 GCA_034366485.1 Bdellovibrionales bacterium | reverse complement strand
GGAAGAAATCGAGCGGAAAGGCCTCTGCGCCCTATGCCGCTGAAATCAAACAAGCGCGGGGAATGGCAGAAATGCTTCCGGCTTATTTCTTTGTTGGCGCAGCGGATGAAAAGACCATGACGATGAAGGCGATGGAGTAATCATGAAAAACAAATTAAATCTCAAACTGTTCTCTCTTTGTTTTTCGGCACTACTTCTTTGTTCAAGTTTGGCTTGGACCAAAGAACTCTATATGACGGTACGTCGCGACTACGGGCCAAGCGAAGCCGCTGCGATTGAACTTATATATTACTCGACAGGCCCCATTCAGCTTCGAGTTCTCGCGCCAAAAGACTTGAAGGGTTTTATTGCAAGTCAGCTCGATCTTCGTCGTTCGTGGCGCGAACCCAAGCTTCATTTCAACCCGATGTATTTTCTTGCAGAAGGTATGAACGAGATGTCGTTTGATACCGACTGGATTCGAACTGGTGTCGATTGGCGAATGCGCAAAGGGGCACCGGAACTTGGTGGTGCTGATAGATCAGACCAGTTCGCCCGAATCAACCCAGGGCCAGAAAAAATCATTTCGTCCCCAGAGGGTTTCACTCTTGTTTCTGAACAGATCATCACTCCCGAGGGGGAAGACGCATCGAACGCGTTTGATGTCCCTGGTTTTGACTCTTGGTTTGGTTCGCGCGGCAGCATGAAGACAAAGATCGTAAGCCTTCCGAAGCTTGCACCGGGATTTTATGTTGTTCAGACCATTCAAGGTAATCACGAAGGCCAAGTCATTGTTGTCGTGAACGACATCATGGCACAGCTTCATCAAAGTTCTGGCACCGGCGTTTATCACGTGGCCCGCCGCGATGGTTCGCCCTTTGCGGGGGCGACGGTTTCAATCAGAAATCTTCAAGGCAAGTGGATCGCCAACGGTAAAACAGATGCCAACGGCCAGTTTAAAAGTGGCGTCACGGAAACGGATCTTTTGACCTTGATCGAGGCACCTGGTGGCGGGACCGCGATCATCGATTCTGAATTCTTTTCGACAACGGCGGTTTTCCCAGATCTTTATCTTTACACCGATCGACCGATGTATCGCATTGGCGACGAAGTGCAGTTTCGAGGGATCTTGCGGGAAAGCAAATCCGGCAAGAGCGCGATGTCGGATGTGAAAGCAGGAACAAGCGTTGACGTTCAGCTGGTGTCCCTTGACGGCCAGAACATTGGAAGTGCGAAGAATGTGAAAGTCACCGAGTTCGGCACTTTCAGCGGCACGTTTCCAAAGGCTGCGGCCGAAGCCGAAGGTGTTTATCGCGTCGTCGCAAGTGTGCAGAGTAAAAAGCATGTCGGTGAAATTCGAATCAAGGACTATGTAAAGCCACTGTTTTTTGTGACGGTGAAGTCCGAAAAAGAAACAGCGCGTGCGGGCGATAAAATTCGCGCCGACATCAAAGCAGAGCTTTATGCCGGCGGTCACCCCGTCGGTGCAAAAGCGAGAGCGCAAGTTTATCGCGTGCGAATGGAATCTCCGCAGTGGGTGGAAGATGCGGGCCTAGGGGAAACTGGTTCGGCTGTGACCTACGGAGGCGACACGCCCTCACCCAGCACGGCCCTTCCGATCTTGATCGCAGAAAACGATTCGATCGAGTTGGATGAAAAGGCCAATGGCTTTGTCGAATTTGATCTTCCAAAGGAACTTCCCGGCGCGCCAGGCTTTGATTACAAGTTTCAGCTGAAGGTGACCGTCATGGATGCCGACGAAAACATGGCATCGGGTTCGGTGAACTTTCTCGATTTAAATTCGGATGTCACGACTCAGGCTCGATTCAATAAAGTTCTCGCAGAGGACGTAAAGTCCGTGCGACTGACGGTGAGATCGCTAACGCCTTCTGGAAATCCCTTTCCTTCGGCGAAGGGGACAGTGGAGTTTGTTGTCACCGCCTATGGCCAAACGCCGAGAAGTCTTGGTAAGCAGGCGATTCAAACCGATGCGACAGGAAAACTTGTTATACCGTTACCGACCAACGCAGGAAGCGGAGAAATCAAAGCGCTTGTCAGTCTGATGGATTCAAAAAATCGACCAGCTTCGGCCGATAGTTCCGTGATCGTCGCGACGGGGGCACCGGCCAGCGGTCTTGTCAAAGTTGACGAATTGACTTTGGTGACTGAGGCGACAACAGCGAAGGTCGGTCAAACCGTTCGCATTCTTGCGCTTCTGCCCGAAGCGTGGGGTGTAAAGGGCACGAAAAACGGAAAGCTCAACATCACCGTCGCGGGTCGCCAACTGTTTGAAAATCGAACGATGGCGGTGAACGGTCTTGGAACGTGGATCGAACAAAAGATCGAGGCGAAGTTTGGCTCAGCGGTCACGCTTCTTGTATCGTACGCAGATCCGAATGGTGGCTGGACAGAGCGCCGGGCAAGTTTCCGTATCATGGATCCCTCGCGCGCCCTTCGCGTGACAGTGACCCCTTTAATGGGTGAAGTCCCTCCGGGCGGAAAACAAACAGTTAAAATCCAGGTTTTAGATCAAACCGGAAAGCCTGTTCGCGCAGAAGTTTCTTTGGCCGTTGTCGATCGGTCGGTCCTTGATCTCCAGCCGGAAATCCGACCTTCGCTCTTGGATTTCTTTTATCCCATGGACCGCTTGAACTTGATGGTTTTCTTAAGTTCACAGTTTCAGTCCTATGGCTACGGCGAACGTGTAGCGAAGCTGTTTAAGCCGAACTACTGGTTTGCGGCGACGAAGTCACAGGCGGAAGCGCTCGAGCAAAAAGACACGGCTTACTGGACAGGAAGCCTCGTCACCGATGCAAAAGGTGTAGCAACGACTTCGTTCAACGTGCCAGGCAATCAAACAATCTGGCGCGCGATTGCAGTCGCGGCTGACACCGACGGTCGCTTTGGAGAATCGCAAAAAGAGTTTAAGTCGCAGATGCCGATCAGTACGATCTTGGCATTGCCTGCATTTCTACGTCGCGGCGATGAGGCAAATGTTCGCGTGAGTCTCGCGGCACAAAAGCTTTCGCAGCCTCTTGCAGTCGAATACCAGGTCACAGCACCAAGTGCCGTGCAGGTGACTGGGGCTTTGCAACACAAAGGCGAGATGAAAGGATCCGAACAGGTTTCGAAAACGGCGCGATTGAAAGTCCTTGATACGGCTGAAGCGAAGCCCGTCGAGTTCGTGAGCCGCGTGAAGATCGCTGATGGAAATGTCGGCTTTAAGAATTCCATGAAGATCATCGAGGATCTTTCTGATCAAACAGAGTCCTTCCTCCCAGAAAAGTCTAAAATTCTTGTCAAGCCCGAGGCCGGTGCCTTTGTTCGAAGCGCAACGCTTCAAGTGCGCGCTGGGTTTTATGGAACACTTTTGCCGTCTATGAAGTGGTTGATAAGATACCCACATGGCTGTGTGGAACAAACAACCAGTGCGACGATACCAAATTTGGTTTTCGCCACTCTTTTAGGAGACCCCAAATATAAGCTTTCTAAAGAAGAGACGGAACTTCGCGATCAGGCGCTCGCATTTGGCGAACGTGGAATCAAAAGTTTGAAAGGTTATTTGAAACCTGAAGGTTCGGTGGGTTGGTTTGCTGCGGATTTTACGGGTGACGTCAACATGTCGCTTTTGATTTTGGGAATCATGGCAAGCGTCGATAGCTCTAAATTCAACATCATCGAATTTTCCAAAACCTATGAGTTCATTCGTCGTGCCGGCATTGTGCCAGCAAGTAGCCAGGGCATCCTGTTAAACTTTGTAAATGGCGCTATGATCAAGGCCTATCACTATTCGGCGAAGCGATCAGCAGCACAGGTCCTTCCGGAACTTAAACTTCAAACAGAGTGGGCGCTGTCGCCGCAGGGAAGTCCTCGCGATCAAGCATACTTACTTTTGGCGATGAAAAATCTTGGTGTCAGCGATAAAGAAGTCGAAGAGCTTCGTGCAAAGCTTGTCGCTTCGCTTAAGAAGTCCTTTGCTGCTTACACGTCAAGTAAAGTCGTCGACTACCTTGCTTCCAGCGAAGCCAGCTGGCAGGCCTACCCAGGTCGTGAAGGGTCGACTCTCGCCATCATCGGCAATGCACTTCACACGATGGCAAAGCCGGCCGAACTTCCGGCGAAGTTCATCGAAACTTTGCGACAAAGTCTCGTGAAGTACTTCGACGGCGAAGCCTATGGATCAACGTTTGAAACCAGTATGGTCATGCTTCATTCTCAGTGGTTGATCCGCCAAGAATTCGAAAGCACCAAAGAAGCCGTTGCGGGAAAAGCCGTAGTTAAAATCAATGGCAAACCACTAGCGCTGACCGATGCGAATACGAAGCGACAGTTTGGTGGCTTTGATGTTCTTTTGCCAGCAGGCGAACTTGGTAAAAAGCCTGGGGCGTCTTTGGAAGTCGATATTGGCGAGCTTGCGAAATCGATGTCAGTTCGATTGCTTGCGAAAGTCGGAACACCCTATGCGCAAGCAAAGCCCGTCAATGCCGGGTGGCAGATCACCCGCAAGTATTTCAAGCTTGGCGCTGCTGGCGCAAAGGCTCCGATCGATCTTTCAAAAGAGAAAATAAAAGTCGGGGATCTTTTGTTTGTGCAGCTGGAATTTAGCCGAAATGCGAAAGCGGCCTCTGGATGGGCCTCTCGCTATTACATTCTCTCGGATGACGTACCAGCAGGATTCCAAGTCATCGACGAAGACAAAATGTATGAGGTTGCTCCGTACCTGCTTCCGATTCGTGGCAGCGGCTTCCGCGTGCGTGAGGTCGGTGCCGAGCGCATGCGTTGGTACTATGATTTCACTCGAGGGTGGATGGAAAAATCAGCGCCCGTGGGCTATGTGATGCGAGCGAACTTTTCTGGAACGTTCCAGTCGGGTGTCGCGTCGATCCAAGACTTCTACAGCGAAGACATTTTCGGTCGAACTGACGCGGTTCGAATTCAGGTCGACGGACCAAAGTGATCGCTTTGAACGGCGTCAAAAGAGTTCTACTCTTGCCGATGGTCGCACTTTCGACCATCGGCGCAGCTAAGGCGCCGGTCGTTTTAGATTTTCAATCGAGCGACGAGAGGCCAGTGCCCAGTGCCGTTGTTCAAGACCTGACCAATGAAGCGGGCCTCGCATGGGCAAGTTGGCAACAATCATTTGATTTGCAGGGGCTCAGGGCACCGGAACCAATCCGTGTTCGTTTTCAGGCGGTCGACGGCCTTGCCGGTCGATCGCGAGAAAATGAAATTCAACTTGGTCGAAGCCTTACTGGGAAAGACTTGGTTTCAGTGTTTCGACACGAATTAGCGCACGTATTTCTCAATCGGCAAGCGAGTGCGAAATGTCGGGGCGCGATCCCAAGCGAAATTTTTAGCGAGACGTTTTCACTTTGGGCAAGCGGCGATGAAAGTCGAATAGGCCAGTCCGGCGGTTTTTCGTTTGCCAGCCAAGCAAGGGACTACCTTCGCGATCGTTTAAGTGAAAGTGCCTCGGCAAAACCGTCAGCGAATTCCCTCTTTCATCAATCAAAGGCTGCACAGGCACTGTCAAGATTGGTAGCGGAAGCGCGGAGGCTTCATCCAAGTGGGCCGAAATCGTTGGACAGTTTTTTTCTGACGGCTCTTTATCGTTGCGATTTTTCGCCAGCCAACATGTCCGTGGCTCTTTTTGGAGAATCGCAGAAAGTAGCGCTTTCAAAAGAATCGGTCTTGGTGATCGATGGAATCAGCGGCGAAACGTTGTTGAATGTCGGCACACAGAAAACGTCGCAGTTTCCAGTGGCGTCGATAATTAAGCCATTTATCATTGCAGAGTTCCCGGAGTTTCAAAGAGCACAAACGTCGAAGGCGACGCTCGAGTGGCTTTGCCCAGAAAAAGCACCTGGCATTTCGTGGACCTGGCCATCGGCGCTCGCACTTTCTTGTAACGGATTTTTTCTAGACAGCGATCGACCCGGCAAAGAAAGCGTAAGGAAATTTACTTCGAGACTTCGAAAGTTTGGTTTTACTTCTCCAGACGAATTGTCCACCGAGCAAATGATCGGGCTTCACCCTGGGATCACGGCGTCGCTCGAATCAGTTTTGGCGTATTATTCGTGGTTGTCTGGCAGAGCTCCTGAAGTGATCAAGGAACTTCATGGTACTGCGATCAACGGGACATTGTCGGGACTACTGGATTCAAGTTGGTTTAGTCGAAATCAAATCGGATTAAAGTCGGGAACAATTCGAAACGTGCACGGCGAACCCGAACACGGATGGATTGTCGCAATTGGTCCAAAATCTGATTTGGGTCGACCGACCTTTCTCGCCGCCATTCATCAGCGCGGTTCCAGCCCGCAGATTTTGCTTTCTAGGTTGCGTGCCCATCTTCAAGAAGTGCTCTCGCCAAATCCACTTGCTCGATTGTCAGTGCCGGCGGCGAAAGTGCAGATCCTTGGGCTTGTGCCGAGAGCGAGCATTTCCGCAAGGTGCGAAAACCAGATGCTCGTCAATGGTTCGGACGTGACCGACTCAAGAAGTGAACCTGGTAAAGAGGCGACATTCGAACTTTCGGGTCTTTCGGATGGAACAAAACTTCGCTGCGATCGCGGGCCCGTGTTGCTGAAGTATCCAAGGCCCGGCGGATTTTCCGAGCGAAGCTACTGGGGCGAAATAGAACTCAGTGCACCGCCTTCGGCCTTGAAGGCGTCTGCTCCTTCCGTGCGGCAGGCTCGCGCGAGGCGCGGTTCCGAAGTGCTGCTTGTCACTTCCGAGCGGAGCTACATTGCCGGAGTCTTGGCGTCTGAATTTCCAAGCGGTCGCGCAGAATCTTTGAAAGCGCTCGCTCTGGTTGTAAAGTTCAATCTCAAAAACGCCAGTCAGTTTCGACATCAAGGTCGACCGATTTGCGACACGACTCATTGCCAAGTTTTTGGAACTCGAAATCGTGACGAGGGTGCGAGGCCTGGCGAAAAGTATTCGAACATCGCTCAAGAAATCGCTGGATTAAATTTGGTTGGTGAATTGAAAGACCCATGGTTGATGTTTTCTATCGGCGGCGCGAAATCTTGGTCGAAGGAAGTTCCTAGCGACGAAGTGAAGGAGCTCCTGAAGCTTCAACAAGTCGTTCATTCTATTCAACGAGGCAATGGTCCCAATGAGATTGCTAGAAATAGTATTGTAGTGAACTTGGGTCCAACGGGGCAGGGCATTCGACGGACATTTCCATGCGAAAAGTTTCGCAATCTTCTTCATTTGCCTAGTTGTCCCGAAAAAGCTTTTCCGTCAGAAGAAAACTCGGCGTGGATCTTCGAAGGCGCAGGTGAAGGTCATGGTTTCGGAATGGATCTTATCGGAGCCGATCGCTTGGCGGCGGAAGGTCGAACAAGTCGCGAAATTCTTCGCACGTATTTCCCTGGTCTTGAAGTTCGCTGACACAATGTTTCAGTCGCGTGAAACGCGTTTCAATCCTGATCTTTCATTTTCAATATAAATCGAAACGCGTGTTTCATTATCTGTGGCACTGAAATTGTAAACACCCCCGGAGCACACACAATAAAAAGGGGATTTTGCGATGTCACATGGAAGGTTCTTAGCCGCGCTCGCAGTTGCAGTAATTTCAAATGTCGGGCTCTCCGCAAACGTATGGGCCGCTAGTGGCTGTGAAGGGGCACTTAAAGAATCGCCAGATCTTCCGCCATCGATGCTGCGGGCGACGAGTGACACCATGGAAAAAGGCCAAGTCATGGTCAGTGGTTTCACGATTGTTCGAGCGGGCTCGCACTTAAGCGCGGTTCGCGCCGATGCACCAGAAGGTGCCAGGACGATCAATCGAATCAATGCAGAACCTAATTTTCACATCGGCCGAGTCGCCAGGCTTTCGGAAAACGAAGTCGTCGTCGAGTATTTCCGCGACGGGGACTATTATAAGAACATCACGGCGGCCTCAAGCGTCCAAATTCTTAAGGTAGAAAGCGATGGTCGCTTTGTTCCGGTGCAAAAGTTTGACGGCACTGAAACAGATCGTATCTCGCTTCGCGATACAATCGGTGAAAGCGGACTTGTTCTTCAAACGCGTGGTGGATTGAATTCTGGAAACTCTGTTCAAGTTTATCGCCGCGAGGCGGGCGGAAAATTTCGGTTGGATGGAAAACTAGACAGAACAGAGTATACGGACGTCGGCCCAAGTGTCGTCGATCCAAATTCTTACTACGTCATTACGAGATTCAGCTACTTCCATAAACAGGATTCACTTCTTCGTTTCGTTCCTGGTCAGAAAAAGCCAGAGGTGGTTTTGGAAGGTGGGAAGAAGGACACGCCGGCTGGGATCTTGTACAACCCAGATCCGAAAAAAGTCTTCCGTTTGACCGGCGACTATTTCGGTCGCGGGTTCACGGGAAGTTCGTCCGCGAATCACCGAGACATCGAAGTCTTCCAAGTGACCAAGCAAGGAAAGGCCGTGAAGGTCGGAGATCTGCCATTGCAAAGTCGAGGAGTGGACCGACGGTTTGCTCGGCAAGTTGAGGCCATCGACAAC
>JAXMMN010000262.1:0-3657 GCA_034366485.1 Bdellovibrionales bacterium | reverse complement strand
ATGATTGATCCAACAGGCAAGGTAAAAAAGATCTACCAAAAGGTAAATCCAGTAGGTCACGAAGCGATGCTCTTGGGAGATCTTAAAGAGATCGTGAAGTAAAACATGTCGCAGATGGGGCTCTTCACTCAAAGAAAGTTTTGGCCACTCTTTTGGACTCAATTTTTCGGCGCCTTCAACGACAACCTGTTGAAGAACGCGCTCGTTATCATGGTGACGTTTCAATCTGCGACTGTATTCGGACTTCCGTCTTCTCAAATCGTAGCGCTTGCTGGCGGAATTTTCATTCTGCCGTTCTTTTTGTTTTCCGCTTTATCTGGTCAGATCGCTGACAAGTTCGAAAAGTCGAAGATCACACGTCTTGTAAAGATCTTTGAAGTCGCCATCATGGTGCTTGCGGCGATCGGGCTCGTCACCAAGATGTTCGAGCTTTTGTTGTTTTGTCTTTTTTTGGCAGGGCTGCAGTCGACTATTTTTGGACCCATCAAGTACAGCATCTTGCCGCAGCATCTTAACGGTGAGGAAATTGTCGGTGGGAATGCGTTGGTGGAGGCAGGGACTTTTATTTCGATTCTCTTAGGAACGATCGCAGGGGGAGTCTTAATTCAAGGTGAATCTGGTACCACCGTGGTCAGTGCGGCACTGTTGTTTGTTGCCGTTGTTGGGTACGCGGCAAGTATTTTTATTCCTGAAGCTCGTGCGGTTGATCCTGGTTTAAAACTGGAGTTTGAACCGTTTGGGCCGACTTGGAAAATATTTGGTTTCGCCAAAAAAACTAGATCGGTTTATTTGTCGATCCTAGGAATTTCGTGGTTCTGGTTTTTTGGTGCAGCTTTGCTTTCTATGTTTGCGCCTCTTTGCCGAGACGTTTTCAATTCCAACGAGAATTTAGTGACGGTGTTCTTGGCGACATTTTCATTAGGTACGGCTTTTGGTTCGCTTCTTTGTGAAAAGCTATCTCGGCAGCATCTAGAACTTGGCCTCGTCCCGCTGGGTTCCATTGGCCTAACGGTTTCAGCAATCGCCTTGTCCCTTCACACGGCTAGCTATGTCCCTACGGTCGAGGTCATTCAAAGTCTTGAGTTCGTTCAATCGCCGGTGGGGTTTTGGATTCTCGTTGATCTCTTTTTTCTTTCCGTGTTTGGCGGCTTTTTCATTGTCCCCATGTACACCATGATGCAGGAACGCTCGGAGGCTCAGTATCGTTCGCGAATAATTGCGGCAAACAATATTCTAAATGCGCTCTTTATGGTTGTCTCAAGCGTGATGTTGGCAGCGATGTTTCACTTTGCCATTCCAATTTCTAAAGTAATTTTGATTTTAGGAATTTTGAATGCCGCAGTTGCCGTTTATATTTATACGCTTTTGCCAGAATTCTTACTGAGGTTCTTAGTTTGGGGACTGACTCGATTTCTTTACCGGGTGCGAACCTTCGGTCACGAAAACATTCCCAAACAAGGTGCTGCGATTTTGATAGCGAATCACTTAAGCTTCGTTGACTGGATGGTGATTGCGGCGGGTGTTAAAAGACCAGTCCGGTTTGTCATGGATCATAGCTACTTCCGTGGTTTTCTTAGAAAGCGGATATTGACTCGTGCCAAAGTGATTCCCATCGCACCGGCAAAAGAAAACCCGGAACTTTTAGAAAAAGCTTACGCACAAATGGCGGCAGAACTTCGCGATGGAGAAATCGTTTGTATTTTTCCAGAGGGGAAAGTGACCTACGACGGAAAGATGAATCCGTTTAAGCCGGGGCTACTGAAGATGCTCGCAACGACGCCGGTGCCCGTGATTCCAATGGGTATCCACGGATTGTGGGGAAGTCGGTTTAGCCGACAAAAACGTGCCGAAAGAAAGCTAGAACCACGCACTCTTTGGCCTTTGGTCACCTTGCGAATCGGAAAGCCAGTGTCACCTGAAGGCCTCAAGCTATCAGAAATGGAAGAGGTCGTAGAAAGTCTTCGCCAACCTCTTTGATTTCTAGTCCTGATCGTCTTGTCCTGAATCTACATCGGTGACGACGCAAGCAAGAGCGCCGTTTGGAGCAAACATCGTTACGGACGCGAAGACGATGAAATCACCATCTCGAAATTCGTAAATGTGAGTGTTTGGCTCGTCTTCAAAAACATTCGAAAATTCAAGATCGTCGAAGATCCCGTTTTCGTCCGTGAGGCCAACCAAGGCACCTTCGCTGTTCCGCACGAGCGCTATTTTCGCTCCTGGTTCTTCAGCTTGAAGGTAGCGAACGATTGAAGACGCTGCAGATTCGACACAGAGCTCGTCGGTTGTAGCCGAAGGCGAAGCTGCTGCTGAAGCTGATGCAGTTAATGCGGCAGAGGAAGTGAAAATCGAAAGAACTGTTATTAAGGAAAAATACATGTTTTTCATATGCGGCGTTTCCTACCGCGACCGAAGGGCTTTGAATAGCTAAAACTTAGGCAGGCGATTCATGCAATTCCATTGCATCTTGATTTGATGTCCCCGGATTTTCATTGAGCGTTGAAGCATCAGGCAGCTCGCTGGCTCAAGATTCATCTGATCCAAAAGAGTCGAATAGCATTTCCACAGCAGGTCATCGTGCATCTGTTCAAAATCACTCGGGATCTTGTTGTTGACGGAAAGCTTGTTCACGATCGCCATACAGCGACCAATCGTTAAATGAGGGCGCATGGCACATTGCCACGCGAAATCTTTTGAGCCAGGAAGCTCCATTTCTGAAAGAGTGGCGATGCAAGCGAGATCTGAATCCGGAAGATTTTTTTGCCAGCAGTTCCAACGGGCACCGTCTCTTGAAGATTTTGTGGCGGATCCAGCGGCGTTGTTGAGGCACTGCCGATAGTTGCCAGGTAGAGATGAGAACCTATTCAAATCTGCCATTATCGAATCTGGGAGGCCGCCCTGAAGGGATAGATTGGTGACATGCCGAGGCTCCTGTTGAAGGTGGCGTTGAATGTTGAAGTAGAGGTATTCCTGTTCGGCAAAACTCTTAGCCTGCTCCAGTGCTTTGAGACTTTGCGAAAATAGAGCATCTGATAGTTTGGAAAAGCATCCAAGAAGAACCGCCTTGAGTGTCCGATCAGCAGGAATTTTTCTAAAGACTTCTTGGTCTAAGATGAGACCCTGGTTCTCCAGGCCTGTTTGGCAAAGTCGTTGAATTTCAATCAGCGAAGATGCCTTTGCCAGTCTGCGATCGATGAGGTGCTGCGAAGATTTCGCCAAAGTTTGGCGATCGAGATCATTCACGATTGGCATCATGGCCTGAAGATTTTTAAACTGTACCTCAAAAAGTTCGCTGTTTCGTTTTACGCTAGAGGAGAGCGCTTCCAGAATTGCGGGGAAGTGGCCGATGACTCTGAAATTCAAATTTGACGAAAGGGTATCGCGAATGCGATCGATGAGCTTTCTTGCTAGCCCTTTTTCGTCGATGCTTTGTAGCGCTTCCCTTATGTCTTCTGACCTCTGTGATTGAAGTTTGCAGACGAGGTCCATCGACACGGAATTCAAACGGTCTTTCAAAAGAAGCTCTTTGTAGCTCGTTTTTCCGAATGCGACTTTCAGTTTAGCATTTTCAGAAGAAGGAAGTTTGGTCTCGAGATGACGGTGATAGTCTCCGACCGAATTCAAATACTTAGATAGAATTGGTGCGGCCCGAGACCC
>JAXMMN010000261.1:0-2791 GCA_034366485.1 Bdellovibrionales bacterium | reverse complement strand
GACCGAACGAATAGGTGGGGAATGAAAAAGCAAACAATCGTACTCGCAATCGCAGTTTTTCATAGCGGATTTCTGTATAGCGAACAGTCGGCATCGCAATCGCAAAGCCTTTCTGAGCCCGCACTTTTCGAGCGCTGTTATGCGCAAGTCACCACACTACGGGTCTCGCGAAAGCATCCGCTTTATTTACAAGTGAAGGCCGGTCAGAAGACGGCGATTGCGGCATGCGGAGAAGTCATCGATAGGGCCCGATTTGTTGGAAGTGAAAATCAAGAAATTGGAATTAGATCTGATAAAGAGGCGAAGGCGGTTTTGGCGACCTTTCACCGCCTCCATGCTTCTTGGTTTCTTTCGAAGGATTTTCCAATAGTAGATAAAGACGGTTTCAATCGAGACAATCAAAATTTGTTCGACTCTACGACGCCGGCTTTGTTTTTTACGCGCGCCTTGTTTCGCCCGTCGACGGACGTCAAGTCCGCATTGATTGAACCAATCTCACTTCGGGCTATTCGTACTGAGGTCAATCCAACTGCTGCGCCAGAAACAGGTCACGCGAGCTCTGATTACTTGTTTGAGCCGCTTATTCAATTCGCTCCGACGGGTGAACTGCTCGGCGTTCAAAACCCGGTCAAACTCGTTTTCAATTATCCTGAAGTTAAGTTTCCTAAGCCAGGTCGTCCTGCGGGAACAATCGATCTCAATGGTAGTTTGGGTGGAGGCCTTCTAGGGACTCATCAGTACCTGCTCTTGAATACCTCGCCAATGGACACAAGCTCCTCATATAAAACGGACGGAGGAGTTCATGTTCATAGACGCTGGGGCAAGGCTGTTTTTAACGATCTATTATGTCGAGAAATCCCAGTTGTACGGGAATCAGATGTCATTGGGTTGGTTGATACCAAAAGCACAATTCCATTTCGAACATCGTCGGCGTGTACAAAGTGCCACGCCTCTATGGATCGCGCCGCCGCAACGATCCGCGGTTACCATTTAAATCCCATCGGCAAAAGCGTGATGACTCCTTACGGAGAAAAGATGCGAGGAGGCTTGTTGCCGGTTCAGCATGCCGTGACAGCGTCAGCGGAAGAAAAATGGCCAACCGAACCCGACGCCGACTACTACCGTCGACCGACGAGTGGTGTGTTCTATTTTCGAAGCTATGCAGGCGAACTTATCGATAGACCAGTGGCCAACGTTGCAGATCTTGGTGTGAAGATATCTGAGACCGACGACTTCTATATTTGTTTGGCAAAACGATACTATCACCATTTCACGGGGATCACGGCCAACAACTCGGACTTGGGTGATCCATATCGAACGACGGTTTTAACGGCGGGCGATCTTGCACATCGAAATGCGGTGATCGGTTTAGGTAAGAACCTAAAATCGCACCAAAGTCTGCGTCAGCTTATTTCAGAAATTCTCCAGCAGGCTACATATCGAAAAACAGACTTCGGAACAAGTGGGGTGGAAGATGGGAAGTAATCACAGTTCGAGGCGCGACTTTCTAAAGCTCTTCGGCAAAGCGACCGCGATTCCTCTGTTTCAAAGTCCGGTTCAGATTCTTATCGAATCGATTGTCCTCGGCGCAAGCCAGTCGGCAGTTGCGGAAACGATGGGACTGTCGCCAAGACGACTTCTACATATCCTGCATGAGGGTGCGCCGCCACGTTGGGCGTTCGATCTTTTCTTGACGCCATATTCGTCCGCAGGGTTTGTGGCGAACAAAACAGTTGGTACTCGTTTTGCGGCAGACGGAAAGTCGATTGAATATGCGACGATTCAGCGAAAAGGAATCAATGTACCCCATATCTGGCAGTACTCTGTGCCTCGAGCCGGCGGGGGACTGCGGCCTATGGAAGATCTTTTGAACAACATGCTCTGTCTGCGTGGAATTAACGTCGCAAATCCTGCGCATGGAGGTGCACAAGCGGCGCAATCGGTTCCAGTTGGCGCGACTCAAAGTATTTCCGCGTTATCTGGAGATCCTTCTAGCATGCCGATTCCGGCGGTAAATGCCGGCTTCGAAGAGTTCAACTATCTTTCGAATGCAGCAAAGGCGCCGGTGACCGTGCCGTCCTCGGGCAACATGATTGAAACACTCTTGAATCCGTTCCTTCGAAAAGACTTGGGTGAATTCAACACAAAGCGAGTTTCGTTATCGGCCGCTCTCGACAGCAGCGTCAAAGCCTTGAATATGGCAGCAGAGTCCTCGAACAAAAATTCCGCCGTCATATCGAATTCGCTTACATCGGCCAAAGATCTATTGAGCAAGGGCTTTGGCGATCTCGATCAATCATGGAATGACCTCGTGGCAAAGTACACGGACCTCATTCAGCGAAGTTTAGATCCTGCTGTTGAGTATTCTGGTATCAACACGGTTCCAATCATTTCGGATGGTTCGTCGATTTATCGAAACAACACAGTCGATGCGATTGCTGGGTTCGACCTGCGACAGATGATATCGACGAAGACCAATTGTTCATTGATGGCGATGCGCTTTGCGATGGCAGAGTACGTTCTCATACAAAACCTTAGCTCTTCGATCTCCATAAGTTCTGGCTCACTTTCATCTATGTCGTTTAACGACGATAAAAATGTTCGACATAAATTTGATGAACACCAAACAGGTGCCATGTCGTCGATGATTCAGAATGCGTACTGGAATGTCGCATATTCCGCCTGCTTATTAGAGCTGATTGACCAGCTAAAGGCGAAAAACATTTTTCAAGAAACAGTGATCTTAACGGGTTCAGAATTTGGCAGAAATCCCAAGTTTGACGGATCGGGA
>JAXMMN010000260.1:0-5622 GCA_034366485.1 Bdellovibrionales bacterium | reverse complement strand
GAAACTTGCATCCTGATTATTCAAGTTTGGCTGACGCAAGAAACGAATTGCAATCGACGAAAGAAGCTCTCGGAATGAAACTCGAACGTCGCGACGTTGCTCTAGCTTCTTCTCCAAAGTCGGCAGCATGCCTTCGAGGTTCACGGCGATATTGCGAAGACGCTTGTCTTCTTTCAGACTGCGCACTTGTATTTCCGTCTCGGCAACAAAACGACTCATGACATCGCCGTCCGCATAGCGAAGATAGTAAAGTGCATCCGACAGTGGCCGTTGCGACAGGTCCAACCAACGAATACCGTGAGCGACCATCTTGAGACCCGTTTGCTCGACGGCCTTCGGCAGAATCGCATTCAGTTGTGTTTTGACGGCTAAGACCTCGAGCTCTGAAAGCAATAGGAAGTAGCTATCGAAGGTTGCGGGATCACGCATCTCAGAAATGTTCTGCTGAATATCAAGAAGGGCCTCACGAAGTGTGCGACGATCTTGACTCGCTTTTTTCAGAAGCTCCTGGGGCGGTGGAAGGTTGAGTGCCGCTTCTGCACGAGCCGAAACAAGCATGGCGATCGCAACGAATGCTAGCAGAATTGCAGGCAATGCGCGCGCGATCGCAGTTTGAACTGCCGATCGAACAAAGCGAATTTGAAAGGGAAGTTTCGGTGCTAGGTGGTACATGGATCAGTTTCCTCTCGTCTTTATTTCCAACGTGTCGCGAACAATAGGTTCCGGGCGTATGGGGACAGTGTTTTTTCGGGTCCAGTCTTCAAGATCGATAAACTGGTAACCCAATTTTTTAATTTCCTGCAGAATGTAGCGAAGTTCGCTGGGGTCACCAGGGAATCCACCACGACCACCCGCTTCGATCGTTCCAACGAGGAACGAGTGATAGAACAAAGAAGCCCACGCGTCACGCAGCACGAGGTTTCTTTTAGCGTCAGCGATGATTTCTTTCACTGACCTGGTACGAACAACGTGTGAACTGATAAACGGCTGACTGTTGCCTAGGTTTTCTGGAATCAGTCTCTGGCCGTGTACGTCCCCATAAATTTCATATGGGAAAATTTGTCCGTTCCAGCGGTCAAACTCAACAGTCGCTTTCAGTCCGCTTAGCGCATCGAAGCGATTTTTAGAATTTCCGGGGCGCTTTGGATCGAACCAAAGATCCATTTCGGGGACCCCAAGTTTCGCGCCTTCGAGTCTGTGATTATAGTAAATCACTCGGCCGACATTCCACGGAAAGACCTTCGCAAATACTCCGTAGTCAACGGTTGAGGCCTGATAGTGCGGCGTCAGCCAAATGGTTGGATGGACTCCCGCCTTTAGCAACGTGAACCAACCATCCTCTAAACGATCCAATGCCCAAGCGGGCGAGTCCTCTTTAACTGGTCTGTTGTTAATGGCATCCCAGAATTCAAAGTCTGATCCAGAAACACCATCGTGTGGATTCTGTTGTCGCCCATATTGGTGGGTGACTCCGTGCCAGATGAATGTAGCTTTCTCTTTTTGCAGTTGGCGGATCATGTCCATAAAGCCGACATGCCGATCCATAGTTACAAGCTCTTCGCCCTCCGGGCGATCCGCGCGAAAGAGCGGGTCAAAGAAAAGCGGAATCAAAGAGATGGTTACAGGAACCTTTTCTTCTCGCAAGACGCGAAGAATATCATCCATTTCAAAAAGCGGAATCATAGGATGAATGTCTTCAATTCGAACGACTGCATACTTGCCGTTATGCCGTGGCTTCTCATCCAAGATGTCGAACAAAAGATCGGCAAACACCAACATTCTGTCGGATTCGTGCATGTAACTGAACGGTACATCGGCAAAATAAAACCGATTCTCCTTTTGAACAACATACGGAATTTTCTCGCCCGTTAGGCTATGGCGAGTTTCCGCCAAAATCTTGGTTCCCTTTCGGTGCTCTAAGTTCTGGCTCGGCACCAGCTTCACCTGTTCGAAACCGGCACGGAATTCAGATTCAGAGCGCCACACCGACGGATCCAGCTTTACGAAGTCGCCAAACTTCGAAAACGTTTCTCCTTTGTAGATGACGTCGCGAAAAAACGCGGGCCGGCCTTCAGCATCTGTTTTTCCTTGCTCAAGCGTCGTGAGGCCGCTGTATTCATGGCCAAAAAGTCGAGATAGCTCTGTCGGAGAGTATTTCCAAACCGAGTACCCTGCCCAAGCGACTCGTTTTTTTGTTTTTGCGAAGTCATCGAAGAAAGATTTCGGAATCGCATTTTCGAAATAGGATCCAAGATAAATAGTGGCGTCGCAGGTTTCGATTTCACCTGCCTGATAAAGCTCGATGGGACTAACGATTTGCTGCCACTCTGGAAAGTGGCCAAGGAGATTCTGCGTGAACATCGCATACGTGCGACCGATCCAGTAAGAATCTGGAGTTTTTGATCGGTCGTAATAGATTCGCACACACTTCTTCTTACCAAACGGCCACGTGAGCGACGTTGCGGGACTTGCGTTTAGAACCAAGACCGCTGCAGTGAAGAGTCCGAGAAGGGCTGTAAGATATCGCTTTTTAATACTACTCATAGTTGTACCTGTTTCGACGGCTCAGCCGTCTGATCTGGATTCAAAGCTGGTTGCTCAAGGCCAAAGTCGGCCGGAAGTTCATGAATTGTCTTAGTCCATGTCGGTGCAGCTCCTGCGGAGCGTGCGGCACGATCCTGGGAAACAGCGCGGGCAACGGCTGCGAAGTTAAGGAAGTTACCCACAGGAATTCGGAAAACACTTAAAAAAGCCGTGAGCAAATCTTGCGTCAGCCATACAGCATAGGCTCTTTGCCCAGCTCGAATGATTCCCGCTAGCAAATTGAAAGCAAACAAGACGGCGATCACCGAGTGAGAGTAAACGGGCATCAGCAGCGACTCGTGGGTTTGTGGAGCAAACGTGCGAACCAGCAAGCTCGCAAGTAAAAGGGCAAATCCGAGAACTCCAACGGCGGCAGTGACCGGCCCTTTGCGATCGCGCATAAGAAAATACCGTCTCGCCAGCGAGCCTTCAAATTTCAAAAGGCGACGACCTTGTAAGACAATTCCGTGAATCCAGCGCCCCTTTTGTCGAACAGCGCGCCCCCATTCGCTAGGGAAATATTCGCGTGTAGCGATGAAGTCCCTTCGGGCCAGTCGCCCGTTGCGGTCAAAATGCGGAATGTAGCGTGAGAGAAATTTTGACCGATAACCTAGATGTGCAGCGGTCAAACCAAGAATGTAATCTTCCGTGAGTGAACTTTCGTTGAGGACTGCACCGTTTTGAAGGGCCATGAGGTTTTGCACCAGTCGCCTTGAAACGGCTGTACCGACTCCAGCCGAAGGAATACCGGCCTGTAGCTGATCCCGAACTAAAAGATCTTTTGTGTGAATTTCAGCGAACTCATCGATGTAGGTCGAGCCGACGATTTTGACGGCCTCGCGGGGAAAAGAGAAAACTGGAATTTGTATGAAGTCGACATCACCTGGCTCGGCATTGATCATCAGCAGTGATTGGGGATGAAGCACGTCTTCCGAATCGTGCATCAGAAAGATGTCGAACTGATTCCCAAGACGGGTCTCGACTTCAAACGCTCTTCGGAAAATAACATTTAGCATCTGACCCTTTGTCGTAGGTCCCGGTAACGGGTTCTCTACCACGATCACACGAGTATCGTTTCGTGCTGCTCGTCTTGCGGCTTGAACAGTCGCCTCGTCATTCGGATAGACGCCGACAAAAAACCAAACCCGCGCGTACTCAACACGAGAAAGATTTCCTCGAAGCATTCGCTCAATCACATCTTCTTCGTGCCAGTTAGCGACAACGACCGCGATATTTTTTTGCGACTTTTGCCGCCAAGCTTTGAGCTCCGACGGAAGTACAGCACGTGGCTTAAGCCGCTTAAAAAGTGCGAAAACATCCAAAAACAAATCGTCGACAGCGAGAATGGCTGCCAAAAGTAAAAAGCCAGCAACGAGCAGAAATTCGAAGCTCAGACTAGAGGTCAGAGGAAAGCTCATAAAGAGAAACCTCCAACCAGCAATGCTTCCGTCCGCGGTCGCTGATCTCGATTCGAAACGTTCTCCGCCGCCGTCGGCCATCCGTTGTAAACTCGAAGCTGAAATGAGCCGGACGTCCGCGTGGCCCCGAAGGCAATTCCCGCACGCCCTTCCGTTCGCTTGGTGCCAAGTTCAATACTTGTCGCATTTTGCTGGAACAGCTCTACATACAGGTCCGCAAACGCCTTCCAAGATTCTTCCAGAGCAAGATTTAAAATATGGCGATTGCCAAAGCGTGCGATCGCGGTCGACATCGGCGAGGAAGAATACTTAGGCGCGTAAAATAGATCGGCATAGATATCTATAAAAAGTGCTGAAGGACGATTGAAGAACTCTGTGTCGAACTGATGCCAGATGCCGACCGCAGCTCCTGTGCGTGGATCCCAACCTTGAACTCCAGTCGCTCGTGCAAAGTCACTGATTGGCTCGCGATAGCGTCCCTCAAACTGAAATGTAACGGTCGCTGTCGTTGAATCAAATAACCAAGAATTCTTCCAGCGAGCGCCTAGGAATGGCGACATCGCCGTGTTGGTAAATGCAGAGGAGGACTTCCCAGCTTCGTTCCATTCTCCTAGGAAATAAGAACCGATATCGAGGTTCACAGATTCAAGGAGTTCGGATCCCATCGACGCACGCAAACGTGTCTCGTGAAATAATCCATGAGGTCGATCGGCTCGCTCGTCCGGTCGATACATCGTCTGAGAGTAAAGTTCTGAAGTGAATGTTCGGTCTGCTTCAGCCGCCGATGTTCGAAATGTAAACGCACTCAAGGCGAAGAACGCAGCAAAGAAATAGGCACCGAAAAGTTTCGAGCCTGTTTGTGAGGAATCAGATTTCAATTTACGTGCGTGAAGGTTCAAGGTTCGTCGATTCGTTTCGCCATCCGTAGCGTTCAGTCCTGATCGTATAATCTCGGGTGATTTCAGTGTTTTATGCGAAAATAACGCAAAGCACAGAAAAGACCGTGCGTTTTTATAACAGCTTTGTAACAATCCGAAAAGCCGAACCGATGAAAGATCATAGACTTTTGAAACAGCAGCCCAAATCAAACCAATGCGTTTAAAACTGTCTATCGGCTAGATAAATATGAAGAACGTTCAAACCCCAAAGCGCATTGCCTTCGTCTTCGGTACCCGGCCCGAGGCCGTGAAAATGGCTGTCCCAATCTTGCGAGCCAAGCACGATCCGCGATTTCATCCGATCGTTATGTCGACGGGGCAACATCGCGAAATGATGCAACCGATTTTAGATTTTTTCGGAATTGCACCAGATGTCGATTTGCAATTGATGAAGCCAGGTCAAAGCCTCACGGAGTTTGTCGCAAACGCGATGATACGACTAAGAGAAGCGTGGCAATCCCACAGACCAGACATCGTCTGCATACAAGGTGACACCGCAACTTGTGCGGCCGCTGCGATCGCCGCATTCTTCGAAAAAATTCCGCTCGCCCACATTGAAGCGGGGCTTCGCACTCACGACCTCATGTCGCCCTTTCCCGAAGAGTACAATCGAAAGATTGTTGCGATGACTGCGGCCTGGAACTTTGCGCCGACAAAACAGGCCGAGCTCAATTTACTGAATG
>JAXMMN010000259.1:0-7576 GCA_034366485.1 Bdellovibrionales bacterium | reverse complement strand
GGTTCCGATATTCTTCGTGAAATGAAAAGTTATTTACAACGATAAGCTGCCAACGTGACTTTACCAGTTAGTCCGCTTGGTGGAGCCGTGATCACGGAACACATTGTTGAATCTTCGGCTCCCACTTTGAATCCCGTAGCTAGCCAGTTCTTCAACTGAGCTTCCGCCGCAGAGTCATAGTTACCTTCGTACTTTTCCCAATCGCAGACTTTTGGCGCTTCTCCAGGAGGTGCGACGTAGGGATTGTTGATCGATTCGTTCATCGCGCGACGAAGCTGCGTGCGGTAAACGTTGGCGGCCACGTATTCTGGACCCTCTTGGCAACTGAAGGGATTATTGCTGTACTGGCAATCCACCCATTCTTTCGAATGCAGCTCGGTCGTATTAAAGCGATTGAAAGTGTTCGAAATTCCTTCGCCCGCTCCGTAGCAAAGTGCATAGCGAGCCTCAATTGTCTCGAGACCGAAGTATGTTTCAAATGCACGCGTTGCAGGCGTCACGCCCGAGTACCAAATTCCGCCAAAGAAAGTTTGAAGCGTTTGCGGATTGGTCAAAAGAGAATTGATGGTCGCTGTTTGAATTTCAGTCATTGGAGAATCTGGATACAAGGTCGGCGACAAGCGATTCAGGCGGCGCATTAGTTCGGCGCGTGACGGAGGCTGATAACCTGCAGGATCACTGAGGTTTCGAATCTGACAGCCTGTCGCCATGATTTCGTAAAGTGCCTGACCTTTTCTTGAAAACTGCGACACGACTGCGACCGGTGGAATATCGCAGGTCATACAGCTAAGTAGACGCGTGCTCGAGTCCGCGGCGCAGGCACCTTTAGAAAGGACAGCTGACGGAGGAGTCACCGGAGGCACTGGCGGATCGACCGGGTCGAATGTGTCTGGGAAATTTACTTGGGTGCTTGGTTCGGAAGATTTTGTTTGATCGAAGCCCACCGGACTACAGGCCGACGAAAGACCAACCAAAAGACCTAGAAATGAAAATGAACCTACCAACCGTCCTACAATTTCGATTTTCATCATGGCCTCCTGTTCGTTACCGACGTAGATCTATCGGTTGAAACAGGACTCGACCTTGATTGAAGAGCCGGGCCTGGATTGATTGTCTTTGAATCGTGACACTTCATCCCCCGATCCCTAGACCTCCTGCGCCGCAAGTTTCGCACTCAACTGCAATTCTCTTCATTCTGACAAAAGTTTGGTCACTCCGAATTGTTTCATTTAAGATTCAGGTATGAAGCAGATTTCGCTGTTTTCCGGGTATGAGTTTAGGACTGGTTCGATCGAGCAGCTGAACGAGCAACTCAAGACCGCAACAGAAGCAACATTTTGGGAATCCGCTTCACTTCACGCAACGGCCCAGATGTATTTTCCATCGTCCGAATACAGCGCGATTTTTGAGGAAATAAAATCGCATCCGTGGAGCGATTTACTTTCACCGCGAGCGTCCGTCATCTTTGCCGCTTGGTTGGAACAGGCCACTCGGCCCATCTATCACTGCCAGATTCCGGTGGAAGAAACGGACTTCCTGCCCGATTTCACAAAAGATCTTTTAGAAAAAGTCGGTTCCAAGTTCTCGTGGAAATTGGAACCCGCCTTCGGATGCCGGCCATTTCAAGGATTCAAAATGGCGCTGAGTTCAGCGGAAAGCAGGATCCAAGCGAGCGACCTTGCGACACTCGAATGGTTTTCCTCCGAAGAGCTTCAGAAATTCCCCGCGATTGCTGAGCGCAAGAAGGAAGTCACAGTGGAGCTTCTTGAAATCGTGCAAGATGATTTCATCTCAATTTTTAAACAGTTGAAAAACCAGCTAGAAAACAAGCCACTTGTCACTACCAGTCTCAAGGATACTCACATCTTTCTTTTGCCCCTTTGGATCAGAGTACGTGGCGTTGGCATTGAGGATGTTAAAGAGCGAAACCTTCCAGCGATTGCTGGTCTCACGCCCATCGGCGACTAGTTGCAACTGGCATCAGCACTTTGATTATAGGCCCACTCTTTGACTACTTCCGGCGCCTTTAGCGCGACTCCTAAAAGCGTCAGCAAAAAAACCGCTATCACGAATAGGTCACGCGTGCTTTTTTTAAATCCGGATTGCCATGCACCGATACCAAATCCGACCGTTGATGAAACGAGAGCCGCAACAAGCAACATCAAGACTGTTTCGGGGCCTTCGCAGTCCTGTCCAATTCTTTGACCATCTATGACCCGGTCGTTCACTGGTAGGAGCATCCCGGCCAGCGCGAAAAACAGTCCTAGCAAAAGCAAGCTCCGACTCATCCACTTCATTGTCTCAGTGTGGGACATTCCAATCCATGCGTCACCATTGTTTTGTAAGAGGCACTTGACGGTTGGTTTCTGGTACCGACACCATTAAGTGATGAAATCCAAATTATCATTCGTGTTTTTAGTTGCGATCACAAGCTTCAGTGTTACTTCATCGTCTTTGGCAAAGGCCGACGAGACCCCGCACGAGAAAATGGTCAACGCTTACATGAAGGGATTGCCAAGTGACGTCGTTGCGCTCTTAAAACGAGTCGAAAGCTGCGACCACTGGACCGGTGAAGAACCCTACAGCAAAGAACGAGAAGACGAAATCGTCGCTGCTGTGACGAAGCTCAAATGCGACGATGTCGATAGCGACAAGAAGAAGCTTCTGAAAAAATATGCGAAACAAAAAAATGTCGCGAAGAAAATCCGCGGATTTCCCGCGGACCTCAACTAGAGCTTTCCCATATCCATAACGAAGCGGTAACGGACGTCGCTCTTAAGGACGCGCTCGTAGGCTTCGTTCACTTGGTTGGGAGAAATCAATTCGATCTCCGGCGCGATTTCATGTTTAGCGCAAAAATCCAACATCTCTTGAGTTTCTTTGATCGATCCGATCACCGAGCCCGCATAATTCCGTCGCATCATGATCAGTGGGAACGGAGAAATCGCAAGCGGTCGATCAGGCGCACCAACTGCGACGAGCGTTGCGTCCAGTTTCAAGAGCGCAAAAAATTCGTGCATATTGATTTCGGCCGAGGACACCGTATTGATAATCAAATCAAACGAACAGGCGAGCTTGTTGAGCGCCGCTTTATCATGCGTTGAAACAAAATGATGTGCGCCCATCTTCATCGCGTCATCGCGCTTGCGGTCCGTGTGACTGAGCACAGTTACTTCTGCGCCAAGCGCACGGGCGATTTTCACACCCATGTGTCCAAGACCACCCAACCCCATGATACCAACTTTTTTTCCGGGTCCGGCCTTCCAATGGGTCAGCGGCGAATAAAGCGTGATTCCCGCACATAAAAGGGGCGCAGCTTTATCAAGAGGAATCGACTTAGGAATGCGCAAGACATAGTTTTCATCTGCGACGATGATGTTAGAGTAGCCGCCCATCGTGATCGACTTTCCGTCGCGCTCTTTAGAATTGTAGGTTTGGGTATTTCCTTCCAGGCAATATTGATCAAGAGATTGTTCGCAGTGTGCACATGTTCGACACGAGTCGACAAAACACCCAATGCCGACATGATCGCCGACTTTGTGTTTCGTCACTTTACTTCCGACTTTGGACACGACTCCGGCAATTTCGTGTCCCGGAACCATCGGATACATTGATCCGCCCCATTCATTTCGGGCCTGATGAATATCTGAATGGCAAATGCCGCTAAACTTGATGTCGATCAAAACATCGTGCTCGCGCGGCTCGCGACGTTCGAAAGAAAACGGTACAAGCGCCGTTTTTGCTGACATTGCTGCAATACCTTTAGCTTGGATCATCAGAATTCCCCCAGAATGAAAGTCGAGTTCCAGATACTACGATGATTTCAACTGAACTCAACTCTAAAAAGGTCCAATTTTTCCAGCCTCGATCTCGTTAGAAATCGATTTCATTCCGAAATACAAATTAATGAACTTTCCAATGCTTTCTATTGCAATTGGTATTTCTGTTTTCGTTCCTGCCACTCATGCGTCTGACATTGATTCCAAATGGTCCGAAGGTGAACATCTCGAGCTTGGAGAAGTCGGAGCGCAGAAGGCGTGCGAAGAGTTGGGACTCAGCAAAGACCAGTGTCCGACCAATAAGATCTACCGCAAAGACGGAAAGATGAAGTTCACTTATGGCGAACTCATTGCCGCCGCGGACTACTATCTTCAGCCCGATGCGCTTTACCAAGACACGGATCAAGGAATAAAGCAGGTCATTCGCTGCGCAAAACGTCTTCGGCATGATCATCCAACGCATCGGCCGGATGAACCAAAGTATGTGGACTGCACTCTGTATGGGGTGTTTTTTGTTTCAGGATTTCTTGAAATCGTATCGCAGAACTATGAGCACTTTGGCTGGCACAACATGAAGGCCTACGTTCGGCTCCACTCCAAGGCACTTCAACTTGCGAAACGAGCCTACGACGAACGCAAACGAAGCACCTCTGCGAGTGCAAAGTATCTGCGCCAAGCGTTGATCACAAACGCGTTTGCCGATCACTATCTCACCGATGGCTTTGCCGCCGGGCACGTTCGCCTGCCAAGGACTCAAATAAAAGCCTGGGCAAAGAATGAGCTCTCAGGGCCTTTCAAAGAAACGAGAGCCGATATACTTGCGATCATCCTGCATGAAAATGACGGACAGCTTTTTGGAAGCCAGGCAGAGTTTGGCCTCAAGGTGCAAAACTCCCGCGGAGATCGCTGGAGAACCCGAGGAGATCAATATCTTCGTATTGATGAGAACGAAAACGATCCCGTTTTTGCAATCCCGGCGGAGGCAATCAAAAAATCGATGCTCGAAATTCTGACTGCTTGGAAATTCGGCCGATTGCCCGAAGGCGAATTTAGCGCCGCTGAACTTGTTCCGTTTCATGTTGATTTGTCGCTGAAAGAAAAGTTTTCGGAAGACCATCAGCGAATACCGTTTTCAAACATCGTCGATTGGCTTCACGAACAGCTTCCATTTTTTCAAAAAATATTCGCGCCGCGGTCTGATCTCGAATTGATGTTCAAAGACCTCGACAAGATCTTTAAAACGTTTCGAAAAGAGGTCACTGCGGACCTTCGTAAAGATCCCGAACTTAAAAAACGACTTCCAGAACCCTACAGGAACGCCTACCAAAACGTCGACTAGATCGAGCGATCTACCATTTGACGCTCGCTTTATTCCAATCAAAGCGCAGATGCCACGCCGGATCGATCTTGACGACCTTCACCTGGTCCTTTGAAAGCAAAAACAACGTGGTGTTTCCAGGGCGCCAACCCGCAAGTGTCGTGTTGATCTCAATGACGGTTCCAAAGCTAAAGTCAGAAATCTGAATGACTTCGCCGGGTGCTTTCAAATGTGGGCTTCTGACCAGCTTTGCTCTCTCAATTCCAGAGTCACTCGCAAATTTTAAGAGTATGTCTTCCGTTTGAATTTTCCCAGATTTAGACGAAATTTCGACGAGAGATACTTGAGAAACTAAATCGTCTTTGGCACCTGGTGTCGCCTTCAAGCCGTGCCAAACTATTTTTGATTTGTTACCGGATCGAAATACAACCTCTGGTTGCGCGACCGGCCTCACTCCCTCCGCTCGAGTTGGAAGCGGCAGATGGATTTCCACCGGTACCGTAATTTTAATTGAACTAGCCGTGAGGCTCATGGCTTCTCCCTGTTGTAACAAAAATATCTGAACTAAAAATATCCACAAAAGGCGATTCATCTTGCCTGGCCTCATCTATGTTCATAATCCAAGAGTTCATAATTCAATAGATTCGTGCAAACGACCTCGCTGGCTACTATAATCGAGGAACGACGGAGAAATTATGCATCAAGTTAGAAAATCCAACGAACGCGGACTCGCAAACCACGGCTGGCTGAAGTCGCGACACACTTTCTCGTTCGCAGAGTACTACGATCCCAATCAAATGGGGTTTCATTCCCTTCGAGTGATCAACGAGGATCGTATCGAAAAAGGGACCGGCTTTGGTTCGCACCCTCATCGCGATATGGAGATCATTTCATATGTCGTGAGCGGCGCACTGGAACACAAAGACTCGATGGGCACCAAGGCCATTATTCGCCCCGGAGAGGTCCAGCGAATGAGCGCCGGAACTGGTGTTGTGCATTCGGAACACAACGCAAATCCAACTGGAGACACGCACTTTTTCCAAATCTGGATTCAGCCGAAAGAACGCGGAGGCGCCCCCGGATACGGGCAAAAGTCCTTTGAAACGCAGCTTAGTGAAAAGCCTTTGGTTCTCGTGATTTCTCAAGATGGTCGAGATGGGTCGATCAGCATCAAACAGGACGCCGATATGTACTTGTCCCGCTTAGGCGCCGAACAGAAAGCGGAGTTTGCCCTCCGCCCGAAACGCGGTGCTTGGCTGCAAATGATCATGGGACGAATCGGGATCGATAGCGACAAGGTCCAAGCCGTCTTGGAAACTGGCGATGCATTTTCGTTTGAAAACGTAGTCTCGAGTGATGCGCTGCTAAAGATCCGAGCCCTTGAGGCCTCTGAGTTCATCCTGTTTGATCTGAACTAGAATAGAACTTGCCCAACCTAAGTGTTCCGCGATTAAAGTCGCGGAATGACTCCAGCGAAGCTCTCCGTACGGCACCCAATCTTCATCGCAAGCATTGTCATTCTCCTCACCGCTCTGGGTCTGCTCGCCCTAAAGAAACTTCCGATCGATTTGTACCCCGACGTCAACTTTCCGACGATTGTTGTTGTGACGACCTACCCTGGGGCAGGGCCGCAAGAAGTTGAAAGTGCCGTCTCGAGAATTTTGGAAGAACAAATCGCGACGATTTCTGGTGTGAAGAAAATCTCTTCCCGCAATCAAGAGGGCTTCAGTCTCGTCATTGCCGAATTTGCATTGGAATCAAATCTTGATTACGTCGAACAGCAAGTTCGCGCGAAAGTGACAAATGCGGTCGGATTGCTACCCGACGATGTCGACATGCCGATCACTAGAAAAGTCAGTCCCTCGGATGCACCGATTCTTGGCATTGCGCTGCAAGCAGAAATGTCAGATGCCGAGATTTATGATCTCGCGAAAGAAAGAATCGCTCCACAATTCGAACAAATCGATCAGGTGGGCCAAGTCGATATCATCGGCGGCAGAAAACGGGAAATTCATGTCCAACTAGATCATCGGAAACTTGTTGCTGCCGATATCCCTGCGCGAAGTGTGGTATCGGCACTTGCTACAAACGGACGAAACGTTCCCATCGGGAAAACGACGGCCGGTGCCGTCGAGCAGTCGTACAGGACTCTTGCAGAATTCAAAACGGTCGAGGAAATCTCAAACACTGTCATTCGTGCCACTGACATGTCCTACCCGATCACGGTTGGTAGACTTTCAAATATCACCAATGCACTTCAAGACGAAACTTCTCGTTCTAGGTTCAACGGAAAAAAGGCGCTTCTGTTTAACGTCTTTCGACAATCGGGCGCGAATACTGTGAAAGTCGCTGACGATGTCATCGCCAAAATTGAAAAGATCAATTCGGATCTCAAAGCACAAGGTATCAAGGCGCAATTGAAGCTCGTGAACGACGCCAGTCGTCGAATTCGCGCCAATGTTTATGACGTGTATGAATC
>JAXMMN010000258.1:0-6199 GCA_034366485.1 Bdellovibrionales bacterium | reverse complement strand
GCTCGAGGCCGATCTCGTGTTTGCGAAAGCAAAGCTTGCTGAAATCCTAGAAGCCAATCCGGTCAAATTTTCTGAAGACGCCTTGGATTTGCGCGACGTCAGACACCCTGTTTTACTTTTGAAAGACACCCTTAAGGGTGGAAAAGTTATCCCGAACACGGTGAAACTATCGGGCGGCAACCGCATTCTTCTACTCTCTGGTCCGAATGCAGGCGGAAAAACAGTTCTCTTAAAAAGTGTCGGCTTAGCAGCACAGATGGCTCGCTGTGGACTTCCGATTTGCGCCGACGAAGGCTCTACCCTGCCCTTCTTCAGAGGAATTCACATCGCTGTTGGCGACGAGCAAAGCGTTGATGCCGCTCTTTCGACATTTGCTGCGCACGTCACTGTGCTGAATGAAGCTGCAAGCCACCGCGGACCACATGAGCTTCTTCTTATCGATGAGATTTGCGGTTCGACAGATCCGGAGGAGGGCTCGGCGCTGGCGCGAAGCTTTTTAGAAACTTATGCTTCAAACGGTGTCTTTGGAGTCGTCACCTCGCATTTGGGACCTCTTAAAGTCGGCTGGTCTCAAGACGGCGGCGTGATCAATGGAAGCCTTGAATACAATCAAAACTCCGGCACTCCCACCTATCAGTTCTTCATGGGAATTCCTGGTCAAAGTTTGGCACTTCAAACCGCAAGACGCGTCGGTGTTGCTGAGCGAATTTTAAATCGTGCACTCGAACACTTAAGCCCAGAGATGAAAGCTCGCCAAGAGCACTTAAAAGATCTCGAATCGCTCAAAGAGGAGCTCAACGGTCTTCGCCGAGAGCTTTTCAAAGAAATGCAGGAAACAAAAGAATCTAAACGTAAATACCTTGAGATGATTTCGCTCTTTAAGCGTGAACGCGACCAGTGGATGGAGCGCGCGATCAAGAAGACCGAGCGAAAAATCGACGAGATGCTCGATTTCTCGCAGGTGCAAAACATCTTTCAAAAGCACGAACGCCTTCAAGAAGTGAAACTGAAACTTCCTGAAATCATCAAAGCACCGCCTGCAGGTGCAGCGACCAATAGAAAAAAGATTGAGACTCTAGAAGAGTTTGAAAAGGTCTACCCGCCGGGATCTAAAATATTTGTACCTTCCATTGGGGGCGAAGGCCTGATTCAGGGAAAAGCCAACGCTAAAGGTGAAATCCTCGTTCTTGCGAATTCGATGAGAATTGCAATTCCCTGGACGCAACTTCGTCCATCACAAACAGTTTCAAATCCCACCCAAGGTGCACTTCGCCGCGCCTCCGGTGTTCAAGTGACGCTGACAGATACCGAGCGAACCATTGATTTGCGCGGAAAATCACAAGACGACGCGATGACGCTTCTTGAAGGACAATTGGATGCGGCGGCTTTAAACGGTGAAAATCGGATTAAAATAGTTCACGGACACGGGACAGAAGTTTTAAAGCGCGCCGTTCGCACACATCTATCGCGCTCGATGTACGTGAAAAAGTGGCGTGCCGCTGGCCCCGAGACCGGTGGCGACGGAGTCACGTGGGCAGAATTGAAAGACTAATTTCTAAATCGAAAAATAAACTTCCACACGAAAAGTCCAAGAGCTGCAGAGCCACTGATTGCTAACGCCAATGCGATCAGAACAACCGGAAGAGCGATTGCAGACTGTGGTTCGGCGTGATTTCGAAAAACTTCCGCGCCCTTCCACGCAACGAAACCTCCCGACAGTCCGATGATGGTGGATGGTGCCGTGATGAGAAGGTGACTCCAACGAAGCCTGGTTCCACGTATGGGTTTGATGAGGAAGCCCGTCCAAATCGCATCGCTGCGCCTTGCAAGTGTCGAAATAGCAGCGACGCTACCGAGCCAAGCGGCGAAAAAACCTAGGAAACCTGCGAGCATGGACATTTATAATCTCCTCATTGACCCAGCAAACGCACACTTCGGGTACATTCTGACACCAAAAGCTGAACTTTTGCAGCTGTTGTGACGGCACAGCAGTTGTAATTACCTCACCTGCCTCCCGACGAGTGGAGGCAAGGGGGCTCCACATTGTCGACGTTGAATTCGCCAAAGGCGAAAGTACTTTCAAGCACAGCTAATTTCTTATCAAAGAGTGTTTCTAGACTCTTCCTAGCGACGTCCTATTATTCGCTAAAATATTCGGCGAAAATTCTGGCGCTCACAGCCACAGTGCTCGCGACAACATTTGGCCTCACTGCAACGGCTTCCGCTGGTTTTTTTGACGATCTCATTGCAGGTTCACGGTTTAACCCAAATGATATTTCGGTTGAGAGCGTCGACTACGGCGGCGACGGTTGCCGACCAGGAACGGTGTCAGTGATTTTGTCCCCAGGAGCGACGGAGCTCACCGTTCTTTTTGATGATTTCCAAACTCGTGTTGGCGCAGATGTCGCGAACTCTCGAAAAAACTGCGAAGTAAAAGTGAAAATCAGAAAACCGCGCTTGTGGTCATATCGAATTGATTCTGTAGATTTTCGCGGCTTCATTCATCTTGATCGCGGCGTTCGTGCAGAACAAAAGGTCGACTTTCAAAATGGCCCGTCTCATGCGGGCTTTAATAAGTCGTTCGGCTACCAGCGCTGGGTTGGCCCGACATCGGAAAACTATCTCCTTCAAACGATTAAGCCACTCAATGGACCCGACCTACTTTCTTGCCTTCCGGCCAAAAAAAGCGTCGAGCTGAAGCTTCGTTCGTCGATCGAGCTTAAAGGTGGCGGCGGACACAAAGGCGGCATGATGGCCGTCGATTCCGCAGACGGCCGCGTTGTTCACCGTTACCGTCTTTCGTGGATCAGCTGTTTGAAAGAATTCAAAAACCTCTAACGGGAGGCTGTTGGCGGAGTGAAGCCCTCGCAAGTGGGCTTTGCACCGACACCGATCAGCGATTGAGCTGATGGCTCGCGAAGAGCTGCTTCAAGACAAGACCCAACAGTACGATACACTTTGTCGTAAGCAAAAAGCTCTTCACTGTTAACGCGTGACCAAGCAACTGTGCCGGCATCAATCGCGAAAAATAGACGGCCTCGCCATTCGCTTCTAAAAACCAAGGCATCGCGAAGCTGGCCCTGCATCGCGACGTTACCATTTACTTCGATGTCCGCACATGTATCGGCGCCGCATTTTACGAAGCCCTTTAGAATCGAAACCATTTCCAGTTCATAGGGAACCATGTCGTTCAGCGAAAGCCAGGTGGCCTGCATCGTCCACGTATCCCCGACTTCTACCGCTTGCTCGGGAAGTGAAATTGGAGACACGTAGAAAATGGAATTGGTTGGCCAATCGCCTGCTTTATGAATTTTCCCTTTTGAATCGGCGATCACTTCTAAGCGCTCACCAAGTTCCGGCATCGCAAAATCGTGCAACCCGACAGTCCCATCTTTTTTCGTGACGGTGATGGCCTGAGTGAAGCGATCGCCCTCTGCCTTCAAGGTTTCAGCAAGTGCCGTGAAGCCAAGAGTTTCTGTTTTTTCATGGCGAAGTTCCTGCCCCTCAAACGCCCGCGACGCCGAAACGTGGTAGTACTCGACGGTCTCAGACGATTTCGGCTGCGCTTTTAAGCGAAGCTGCACGGGCTCTTTCAAAGTCACTGCTTCCAGCTTGCCTGTGTGTCCTGGCGGCACCGGGCCTGTGGCCTTGTGTGAAGTGGCACAACCGCCAAGCAGAAGTGCTGGAAGAAAGAGTATCGGGACGAGACAGGTGTAAAGGAATCGCACAATCTGGAGTTTTTCATAGCGAAGACAGCGAGTTACACGACAAGAGATCATAAGAAAGACTCCTAGCTCGGTTCAATTCAGCTTTACCGGCCGAGCGCAGTGACGCTCTTCGGCCTTTGCCATTCTGGCATCCCAGATTCGATTCCCCTTAAGCGTCTCAAATTGAAACGCCAAATCAAGCTCAAACCCTCGTAAATACGTCTAAATTCCATTCCTGTGATTTGTCGCGTTGGCTCAAGCGTTGCTCTTACCTCTAGCAGGCAAGGGGGATCCAATGAACACACAGGTAGCTAATCAGACCTACTCACTGATCGATACAAGGCCCGTTAGAGTTATGATGATTTTGATGCTGCTCGCACTCTTGAGTGCCTGCGGATCTAAGGTCACACCGCGCGCATCGACGCTCTACAGCGGAAGCGGACCAACGGACCTCTCGACCATCAGCCCAACCGGCGACGGCCAAGCCGAATGCTCAATGTTCGACTCGACCTCGACTCGCCTCGGTGGAAAAGTGACCACGTACTACTACAATGGCGTCCTTCAAGAGGACAAAGTTCGAGTGCGCGTCACAAGCCTCGTCGAAGCGTTCGACACGAACTCTAACTACTACATTCAAGCATTTCGCTGGAAAGTGGTTGGCGGATCGCCCTCATTGGATTCAACGCCACTTCAATTCAGCTTCGAAAAAGGCTCGGGCTCTTCCTCGCCTATTTCATCTCCAATGTCTTCAATCAACGGCACAACGATGGCTCAAATTCGCACTGCGAACAGCCTTGGTGGTTCGGGCGCTGTCGACTTTTTTGCGAAAACAACGATGGTCGTAAGCGGTGTCGATTACAACTGGCAGTCGATGAAGCTCGTTGTGTACGATGGAAGCACGACACCCGCAACTGTCGTAGGACAAGCGGACTTCCTGCTTCCAGTGATTCAGGCCAATCCAAATCGCTACGCTTTGACTCATGATTCGGTGCTGAACAACATGCACCCCTTTTGGAATCAGCGCACACAGACCCTCACGGAGTCGGAGTGGGCAAACAGAGCTTCGAGCTTCTGCTTCTAAAAAAAGAACGCCTTGCCTCTTGAAAAGCCACCCTCCCCCGGGTGGCTTTTTTATTTTCGGTCAGCGCCAGCTGAGGCATCGCCCGGTTGACTCACAGGCAGACACAGCTTGAAGCAAGTGTTGGAGGCTTTCGTGTCGTACTCCAAAACTCCACCGTGATCGCGAACGATGCTATTTGAAATGCTTAGCCCTAGGCCCGTGCCTTTTCCCACTTCTTTGGTGGTGAAGAACGGAGTCATAATTCTATCCCGATGCTCGACCGCGACACCATGCCCAGAGTCCATGACATGAATTTCGACAAATCCGTTCCTCTCACTGAAATCGATTTCAATCCACTTGCCGGCCTCAGCACTTTCGGCAGCGTCGTAGGCATTGTTGAGAAGATTGATCATGACTTGAGCGATCTGTGTCGGCCGGCAGCGAATTTTAATCGACGGAACCTCGTTCACTCGAAACTCAATGCCGCTCGCATTGAAACGTTCACGACAAAGGCTGACCGAGTCCTCCACTATTTCTCGAAGATCCGCCGGTTCAAAGGGATCCGACTGTCCAGATCGCGAAACGGCACGGAGTCCGCGTACGATACGAGCAATGCGGTCCACGGTTTTGACAATGACTTCGATGTCCGTCCCTAGATCCGTTGGCTTTAAGTTTTCACGGCCTAGCTTTCGCAACACGCCCTGCGCTTTACCTGAAATAATCGCCAGAGGGTTATTGATCTCGTGGGCGACACCGCCGGCCATTACACCGAGTGACGAGAATTTTGCGGCATCCGAGATTTTCGCTCGCTGCTCGAGAATGATTTCCTCATTCAATGCTTGGTCCGTGACGTCGGTAAAATGGATGACCATTCCATTTGTTCCATTTCCTTCCCCCGTGCGACTGCACGAAGCAGCAAGCCAGCGATCCGAGACCTTGAACCGAACAAACTGCGGGATCCCGCCTTCGATCTGACTGCGTTTCTGTTCAAAAATTTCGTGGAAGGATTTCGGTAGATCATCGAAGTGTCGACAGTTTAAAACTTGATCCAAATTCTGACCGCTGCCTATCAGGCTTTCTAAAACTGTCCCGTCGCGGTGAAAAGCTAAAATTAACCCAGGAACCGCCGACACGATCGAAGAAAGTTTCGAGCGCTCTTCTTTTAGTGACTCTGTCAGTTTCTCAAGATCCACCGTTCGACTTCGAACGAGGTCGTTTAAAACTATGTTTCGTTCAAAAATGGCAAAAGCGGACGAATTTGACTCGAGACTTTTCTCAACACGCGAAGAGAGCGACGCAACGACTTTGCGCAGTCGCATAATTTCGGCCTGTAAAACTTGAGGATCTCGGCTTTCAAAAGAATCAGAATTTTTTCCGTCAGGCACGTTGGTCACCGCCGAGCTCTACGGCTGGGCTTCCAAACGCGACGCCG
>JAXMMN010000257.1:0-4203 GCA_034366485.1 Bdellovibrionales bacterium | reverse complement strand
CATTGGCAGCGTACCCGATGCCGCCAACAGCGACAGCTGCGATAACAGCAATGACGATGGTTTTATGTTTGGCCATTGCTTCGACTAAACCAAGGACAGAGTCTTGCAGAAAGTCGCGGTCGGAAATCGCTTCAAGTTCTTTAGCGAGACCGTCTGGAACCTCTTGTTTTCCAGAAGTTTTTTGATTTGGGCGCTGCGAGTTCGAAGGTGTATTTTTATCCATACTAAAAAACTCGAGCTTCGAGCGTTTTCTGTCAATGGAAGCCTTCAGGAGGGCGCCCCAATGGAGCGCCCGGTCACAGATCAAAGAGCGATCTGATTTAGCGGTTTTTCATTTCTTTCAATGTCGAGAATGGACGTAGAGACACGCCCTGATGAGTTTGCTTGAGTTTACCCATCGTGGCGATGCGTTCCTCTGCCAGGCGATCTGCCGCAGTGTGTGTTCCAATTCCGTCACGCTTTGCGATTGCAAAAACTTTCATCAAGTTATCGTAGACCTGAACTGTCTTATCAAGTGCGCGATCTGGGCTATAGCCTTCAAGTTCGACAAAAACATTCATCAGTCCGCCAGCATTGGTCACGTAGTCCGGCGCATAGAGAATTCCTAATTCACGAAGCATATCGCCATGGCGAGCTTCAGCGAGCTGATTGTTGGCGCCGCCGCATATGACTTTGGTTTTCAATTTCTGAATTGTTTGATCGTTAATGACGGCGCCCAGCGCACACGGCGCTAGGATATCGCATTCCGTGAACGTGATTTGATCCGGTGCTACAGTTTTGCAATTGAAGCGATCAGCGACACGTTTGACCTTGTCCATGTCGATATCGGCGACAGTCACTTCTGCACCTTCGGTCGTTAAGTACTCCACGAGGTGAAAACCGACGTTGCCAAGTCCTTGAACCGCAACTCGCAAACCCTTGAGATTGTCCGCATTGAACTTCTCTTTGGCTGACGCTTTGATGCCCATCAGAACACCATGCGCCGTGTACGGACTTGGATCGCCCGATCCGCCGAACGCCTTTGGAATTCCTGTCACCCATGATGTTTCCATGAACACATATTCCATTTCACGAACTGTGGTGCCGACGTCTTCTGCCGTGATGTAGCGACCGTTGAGCGAATTCACGAAGCGACCAAACGCTCGGAAGAGGCCTTCGGTTTTCATCGTTTTTGGATCACCGATAATCACGGCTTTACCGCCGCCAAGGTTGAGGCCGGCAGCCGACGCTTTGTAGGTCATACCTTTCGAGAGGCGCAAAACATCAATGAGCGCTTCCTCTTCGTTGCGGTAGTTCCACATGCGCGTGCCGCCAAGTGCGGGGCCGAGTGTCGTGTTGTGGATGGCGATGATGGCCTTTAAGCCAACGTCCTTATTGTGACAGAAAACAACTTGTTCGTGTTCGCCGTGTTGGCCAAGCAATTCAAACGTTCCGCGCGTTCCGCTCATCGTAACCTCACAAGGATTCAGGTAACAAATTTTCAGTTTTTCAGTTTTGCTGGAGACGACAGTAAGCTTGGGTCGGTGCGGCACGCAACAGAAGAAAGAGTAAAGACTCTGTTGGATCTGACTGCTTGCTAAGCATTTTCGGCGGGCAAACGCTCGCAGAGCCTTGAAGGCGCTCTGCGTACATTTGGTTTGTTGGTGGATTTAGGGACCGTGCGGCGTGAATGCGATCAAGGTGCAACAGTTATGGTCACAGCCTCAACCGGAATCGAAGAGCCGCTTCCCCCCAGCGTCAAAGGACCTGGCGCATCCCAGTAAAGGTAATACACATCACTTTTTGGTAGCCCGACCCCGATCGCCAGTGTGCTTGAAGCCGCTGCCGAGCATCCAGGATCTGTAAAAATCCCATTGGGCCCGGTCGCTGCGGTGCTGAAGTTGTAAACTGGAGCCTGAGCGGTACTTACCGGCGAATATTCGGACTGCCCGTTTTTCGCGACAATTCGGAACGGCGTACAAGTGGATGCATTGATTGTCGATGGGATTTCAAACCGTAAAACCGTTGGTGCTGACGGTGGCGTCACATTCAATATTTTCGCCGACTGAGTCAGGGGAGAAAACACCGAGATGTCAGGCGTCACATTCAGTGTCGCCGCGTTTCCAGAGTATTTGAAGAACCGAATTGCGGAGGATTGATCTGCCGCCAAAGGAACGTTCGGACTTGCGCCCGTTTCGCATTGTTCGTCCAGGTAGTAATTGAGGTTGGCGGTCGCCGCTAGTGAAAATGCCGAAGAAATCCCTCCCTCGCCGATAAACAGTGATGAGGCGTAACGACCGCGCACAAAGCCGATTGGATAGCACTGCCATGACTTGATGTCCGATTTCGCAATTGTCACTATTTCTGTCGCAGTCAATGGCGAAAGTCGCGACATATGGTGCGTGATTGTCGGAAGTGGCGAACCGCCGGAAGTTAAATCGTTGACCAAGACTTCGAACGTCGTCACGGACGAGTCGGCCCTTACTCCGATCACTGCCACATTTTGGAAAAGGTACGGATTGAGCGTGGCGGTGCCACCTACAGGTGTTGAGCAATTCAGATCCTCATAAAAGGTCACACCTGCAGGGCTCCCCGACGCTGTTACCGATACCTGAGTTGTGCCTGTTCCGCCCGGACGACGAGCGACAGTTCCGGCGGCATCGGTTGTGACAATTCGAAGAGCGGTACAGGTCGATTCCGAGATGTGCTGAGGAGTTGGCGCGGTCGAGGTTAAAGTCGGTTCAGTCACCGACGTGGCCATGATTTTTGTCGCAATTGCGCCGCCGCCTCCGCTACGCGTGTAGTGGCTGATCGCAAAATCATAGTAGCCCGGTTTTGCATTCGTATAGGGACAAAGCACAGTTTTAAGACGTCCGGCATTGAACGCAGTTAAGTTTGGCGTCGTCCAATCATAGGTGACAACAGGCGCTCCCGGAGCTCCCGCTGGAACGCGGGTAATTTCAGTAAATCCAAAAGAAGAGAGCTGGTTGCACGGAGCGTTGTCGTGCCAGCGATCCTCCATGCTTTCAGTAGCAGGAACCACTTTATAGAAAATCCCTACGCCATCGACACTGTTTCCAACAACTTCTGCTAGATATTCCCATTTTATCGTCAGATTCCCGTTATTGACGGAAACATCGAGAAATGAACTTCCGCGGCCTCCTCCGAGATCAAATATTTTAAATGGTCCGCGGTTGCCCAAGGGGGAATCGCCGTTCATAAGATTGTCGATGTAGATGGGAAAGCTGTTTACACCAACGTTTGTGTACGCCGCGCACTGCCCATCAGCGGTGCCAATGCCGCCGCCGAGAATGCGAACTTCCGTTGATAACGCGCTTGCTGGATTCCATAAGATTTCACTTCCCCCGGTCGCCGCATCGTAAAAACCAGGAAGCGGTCCTGAAGGAGTTGGATAGCAGGTCGCGCGACCAACGAGCGTGGCGCCAGGCCCTGCGAAGCCAACGACTTTTGATCGCGCACTGCGCGCCTGGCGAGTGCCACCGCCACCGTTTTCGCTATAACCGGGCGGAACTGCAATCTGGAGAAGACGATCGGAGTATCGGCTGGCAAAGCTCGTTGTCGTCACATTTTCAAAAAGCGGCACACCTGAGTCGCGCATGCGGAAAGTGAACGGTACGGTCGGCATCAAATAAAAGTGGAAGTGGCCGCTGAAGATGCTCGTTCTTTCCACGATCATTGGTCGCCGACCGAGCGGCGCATAGTACATATCAACCGGGCCCGTTGGTGTCGAACCATCGGCGTTAAAATATCGCCCGGAAATCGAGCCATCGCCCGCGCTGGCCGTGCTCTCTTGAACAAGTGCGATTGTCACAGGCTCTACGGCGTTGGCGATCGATTTCACTGCCTCGCCGTAGTAGAACGACATGTTGCCGCCGCCTCCACCTTGGGATTCTGTGTCGATTTCTTCCAAGATCGCCAAAACTTGAATCAGTCGATTGGAGCCTCTTGGGACAGTCAGAGTATGTTCTGTCGGCGGAGTCGGAATTGAACCGCTGCCTTGGTAGTTATCGTTGAGTTCCCAGATGTAGACGATTTGATTTTGGATATCAGGTCCTGAGACATTGATCATGACTCGGCTGACAACTGTTACGGTCGCGAGAGCGCCTACCGATTTGCTTTGCTTGCTGCTAGTTAATTTATTCCAGTCAGGCATGGCGACTGTGATCGAAGATGATTCTTGTTTTCGCGTACAGCCGCCGAGGA
>JAXMMN010000256.1:0-4871 GCA_034366485.1 Bdellovibrionales bacterium | reverse complement strand
CTGCATCGAATTTGCTGTCATCAAACTTTGAAAAGCTGAGCATCAACGCGAAGAAGCCCATCAAGAGCATCATGAGATCGGCGTATGAAACCAACCAAGGGCCTTCGCCTTCTTCAGCTTTGTGCGACGATGGCGGAGCGGTGTTTACCGCGACCTCTTCGTCATCCTCATGATGAAGGTTTTCGGCTCCCATTTTCTAAGCCGCCTTCTTCATGACCAAGCGCTCTGACGGCAGCAAATAGGACTTGAGTGACTCTTCCACAAGTAGCGGATGCTTTTTCAGACGAATCAACTTTACACCCTCGATCACCATCATGCGAAGCGTGTAGTCCATCTTCGTCAGTTTAGTGAGATGCTCGCCCAACGGCAGGAACAAGAAGTTCGCAACTGCAATTCCATAAAGAGTCGCAACCAGTGCGACCGCAAGCGACGGACCAACCGACTTGATTGCATCGGCGGAACCAAGTCCCTGCATCATTGCAACGATCCCCATGACGGCGCCAAGAAGTCCAAACGCCGGCGGAAACTTCGCCATCGTCTTAAACATCTCTGCCTCTTGCTCGTAACGATGAAAATGAGTCGACGCGCGCTTGGCAAGAATCACATCCAAATCTTTCGCATCTAACCCACCGGCCGCCATCAGTTCGAGCGCCTCTTTAAAAAAGTGATTCTTGATGGTTTTGGATTTTTCGCCAAGGACATTAGGGTTGTCGCGGTAAGCCTTCGCCACATCGACCACTTCCTTGATGAGGCTCTCGTAACGATCGACATCGTTCCGCAGAACTCGCTTGAATACGACTTTGAACATATTCAGCACACTCGATCCGTTGAACGAAACCATGCAGGCCGCAATCGTTCCGCCGAACACGATCAGTGCCGCATGATAATCGAGAAATACTTTGTACTCCTTCGTCGACGTGAGCGCCGCACCAAAGAATACAACCAGCGAAAGTAACAGTCCGAAGATTGCCGAAAAGTTCATATCTGGTTATCGGCTTATCTCAATGGTTTCTAAGGTCTAGACTGTTTGACTAGACTCCCTCGCGCGATCAAACTTAGGCCTATGAAACAAGCCACCTTGATCGCCTCCCTTCTCGTCGCTTTACTTATCACGGGTCTTACTACTGGCTGTGCGACACACAGCGGGCAAATGCCAGACTTTAGTCTAAAAGGCGCAGAAGCCGAGCGAGAGATCGGGAAATACACGATGAGTGAGTCGGCATGGGATGGCGGAAACCTCATCGTTCTCGGAAACACTCGCGAACGATACACCTCTGATTCATTTCGACCGGTTCTCGAGTCCGTTTCACCAGCAGCCGGCGATATTATGCGCCGGTCCGAGAGATGGCGAATCGCGGCCTCTGTTTTTTTTGGTGGAGCGATTTACGCGTTAATACGAGGACCCGACGAAGTCGGGTATGGAACTTTCTGGGGCCTCTTTGGTTTAAATATTCTCGCAAACTCAAAAGCCGACAATCTAAAAGCAGACGCAGGACAGCAATACAATCGCGACTTACGCGAAAAGTTCAATCCGAAGGTCTCGTGGACATGGTCGTTTGATTAGCGAACTCTAGTGTCACGCCTACACTTTTCTAAAAACTTTTAAGGAGCAAGCGACGTGAAACTTTCTACACTGATTCCCGTTTTCGCAGTTCTTATTCTGACTTCACCATTTTCTTTTCCAAGTACCACAAACGCGATGACACCAGAAGAAAAAGCAGAGTTCACCCAAATGCAGGCCGACATCAATGACGGCGATAAAAGCGAAGCGAATTGGCCAAAAGATAAGTGTGGCGCCGCGATCCCAATCACGATCGATCCCGCAATGCATGCCCCATTTAAAAAATCAGGTCGCAATCTTTCGGCAGAGTGTGAAGCAGTCAGATCAAAAATCGGAACGATGTGCCGAAACGACGAAGAGTCACTGAACAACGGCAACAAGGCAAAGCTCTTCAAAGCCGTTAAAGCCATTCAATGTAAACTTGGAACTGGCGAAGACGTTAAATTTGCGATGAAGGGAACGACACTGATCGCAACTTTGGGACCTAAGTGCTCAAACGTCAGCGATTTGCTGACGCCGTGGCTGGTGAAATCCGGCATCGCCGTCGGAATGGATTAATTAAATCAGCGGCCGCCAAGAAAGTTCTCTTTGGGTATAAAGACCCTGACTTTCAACGCCGTTTCAAACTCCAAACCCTCCGGTCGCCAATCCACTCTCAGCTTTTCCCATTCCGAACGATCAAAGACATGATCGGTGGGAAAGTTGAGAACGTGGCCATAGTCGGTCTCGGCAGTTTTTGAAATGATGATTTTTTTCTGATGTCCCAGCAGCCGATTCATTTTAATCACGTGAAAGCAATATGGGCCATACGAGCGATAGTCTATTTCCTGTGGCTGGCACGCTGTAAAAAGCTTGTCTCTGGACCATGTAATTCCCAGCATCTCGCTTGCAATCACCAAAACCAGAATCGTGCTAAGCACCAACAACCACTTCCACATCGGTTAAACCTCTCGACTTCAGTGGAGATCAAATTCTGCTGTACCGTGCTCAAGATATGAAACCGTTCCGCCGTCCTGCTTGTAAACAGAAAAGTTCAACGTCGCTTTGCGAGAAAACGATGGCGTAAACAAATCAACCCAATCCAGCGAAAGTCGGTTTTCATCTCCGGAAACAGTCACATCAAGCTGTGGCGAAAACGGGAGAACTGACAGACTAAGAAAAACGCTTTCATTACCGGCCTTCATTGGAACCACAAAATTCCACGATTGTGAGGCAAGGCTCGCAGACGTCAAATCGTTAAGTGGACTTGCGTTGCAGCTCTCGGTTTCCGACTGCATCGCGTACGAGTTTGCCAAAACTACATCCAAAGAAACTCGGTTTTGAAAAACAGGCGCCGAAGGACCAAGAAGTCGGAGATCCATAACTGCGACATCGGCGAACTTTGCTGTCGTTACACAATTCATCGCGACGATTTGTCCGTTGTCCCGATCGATGCTCGCAATCGTTTCTGGCTTCGCTTCAATCGGCAAAGGCAATTCGCCAACTTTTACACTCACTAAGTACGAACCAACGGTCTTCGAATTCAAATTCGCATTCAAGAAGCGCGGACCCGCTTCTGCAGCAGACCAGAATAGGAATGAACAAAGTAGAAGAGCTATTTTCACAAGCAACCTCGGCGAAATGAGTTGCCCACCTTATACCTAACTACGGCCTGAAATGCCCGACCTAATTCGGCGAAATCGATAGCTCAGGCACGGAAAGAACTGAAAGACGGCGCACCCGATAAAAATTGTAGGCAATTGAACTCGCGCACTCTAGCCTTTCCAAATGAACCTCTGTTCAACTCGATTTTGGATTCCTATTTTTCTCGTCACGGCTTTATTGCTGATCCCCAAGGAGGGGCATGTGAGTCAGATCTTTCACGAAGAAGTCGGCCTTGATGAAGTCGTTCGGCGATCTGATTTGATCATAATAGCCGAGCCAAACGGCCGCACCGGTTCGGGATTCGATTCTGGCGACTCTTTTACTGTTAAAGAAGTCATTTTAGGACATTTGGCCGAGAAGACCGGTGACGTGATTGTCGCTCACCCCGCTAACGAGGACTTCTATAAAGCCCAAGCCGAGTTTCTGAAAGAGCACGGCCATCAAGGCGCACCGTCGCCGACTTTCCCTAAGTATAAGTCCGCAGTCGCAAAGGATAATGGCCCCATCATTGTCTTTCTTAGAGCCCTGGTACGGCCCACGTCTGTATCGGGCACAAAAAAAGAGAGGCCCGTTCGCTACCGTTATGCGGTTGACGGTTCGGTCGAGAGCGTCGACAAAAAACAAGACGTTAGAAATGAGCTCAAGAAGAGGCCAGCGCGTTAGCTTTGTCTTTTTGGGAAATCTTTCCGCGCCACTGCACGGAAAGCAGCGAAGGCCGGAGGCCGGAGGCCGAAGCGACACCAACAACCAACTGAAATAAAAAAACCTCCCGCAGGGGAGGTCTTTTTATTTCAGTTGGTGCCCAGGATAGGACTTGAACCTACACACCTTACGGCACGGGCTTCTAAGACCCGCGTGTCTACCAATTTCACCACCTGGGCAAGTGATGGGAAATGATTCACCTATTCGGCCAAAAAAATCAAGGTCCGAAAATCAAGGTCCGAAAGACCGGCCCGCGTTCGCTTGCGCGACATTTCCAAGGCGCCGACCGCCAATACGCAATGTTCCAGCAGTCTCCGAGAGCTTTAGTCCATAAGTGCCGAGCGCTGCCTGCGCGCGATGCATGACTTTACCAGTTGATGCCTGTCCCATCAGCGCCTGACCGCGGACCATCGCCATCAACACGACCTGGCGTTCACCGTTGCCGTTTGCATTGCGCGGTAGAAGTCCAGCAAAGCCGCTGGCTGGAGCCTGCAAGGTCAACGTGTGTATCGAAGAGCGCAAATCGATTGGAAGCGAGCGCAACACCTTCAGATCCGGCGTGTACGCAACAAGCTCGAGACTTGAGAATTCGACAAATCCATCACGTGAGTTCGATACCCTCGCACCTAGGGCCGCAGGTTCAAACCGATAGATACCAGCTCGATCGGCGCACTTCAGTGTCACGACGTTCAACTTCACTTCTAAGTTCGGCGGTCGAATCCCGCCCAAAATGGAAGTGACCTGATAACCCATACGTCCTAGGTCCTCGCGCGATTCACATCGCATGACCTGACCATCAAAAGTTTTAATTTCTTGGAGGATTGAAGACTTCGCCTCAGACGAAGTCGGAACCAAGTAAGTCAGACTAAACAAAAGAAGAGTCGACAGAATGACACTCGATATTCTGGGCATTTCAGGGGCTCCGTTCGCAAACGTACAGGTTCGAAGACCCCTTACAAAGCAA
>JAXMMN010000255.1:0-11906 GCA_034366485.1 Bdellovibrionales bacterium | reverse complement strand
CGACATCCTTGTCTCTCTAACAACCGTTTGTGAATCGCATCCTGCGATTCACTCGCACGCAAAGGCGCTTAACAATTCCGCTTAAGCCTCGCGGCTTACCAATGCGCCGCCTTCTGTTTTAGAAGACGCCAAAGAACCTTTTCTTTCATAAGTAGTTGCAGGCGCAAGCCCATCCTTGATCGCCTCCATAGCCCCAGTGATCGATCGAAGAGCCGACTGAACGAGTTCTTCGTTTGTCTTATTCACTTCAGAAACTCGACGGATAAGAAGTTCAAGGACAGAGTGCATATTGCGCAGACGATCTCCGCGATCAGCTGGCAAGTTTGCCGCGATTTCCAGAAGGCGGGGTTGATCAACATCGGAAGACGTGAGTACCGCCAAGTCGCGCGCGTATTTCGTTCGGCTGTTTTCCAAGGTTCGAATCCGCACTAAAAGTGCGTCCTTGGTTTTATTGTTCTCATTGAGCTCATCTAAACGGCTTTCAACAAGAATTTCTTTTTCACGCCGGACGACTTCAAGAAGTGAACGATAGATTTTAACTAAATCATCGAGACACGACAGAAGTTCACGATATACGGCATCTGTTTGCTGAGAGTTCATTCCTCGCCTTTCTTCCTTGAGAGGCTACTAACTTTAGTGGCTCTATTTCTTGAGGCTTATTCGTTCATTTTCATTTGTTCATCGACGAGCTTATCCGCGACTGCACGCGCGTCAACTTTGTATTGACCGCTATCGATCAACGCTTGAAGACGTGCAACTTTCGCGTCATCAACACCACCGGGAGTTGCCATTTCTTTTACACGTTTCATTTCTTGCGCGCGTGGCGACAGATCCACTTTTGTCGAATTGCCGACTGACGCGCCAAGCGCTTCTGCAGCGGCTGAGCGGGAATTTTTAGACGTGGTTTCTTTCGCACCCGTCGTTGCTGTTCCTGCAACACCTGAAGTGATATTTCCCGGGCCTGTATTTGAGACTTTCATAGAAACCTCCGCTAGAAACAGTGTATCACAATGAGACAGAATTCCACGAGACCTAAAGACCAGAATCCGCTGTGGTCGAGGGTTTCAATCCCACCTGGACCTTGGTCTCGGGCACTTCCTGACGAATTAAAATACCTCGCGCACTTGGGGCCAAGTGACCAATCACCTGACCTGCTTTAATTTGATTCCCGATCTTTAACGAACCCGACTCCCCGCCGGTGCCGTCAAATGTCACTCCGTCGAAGGCAATCTGAACAGCCCGCCAGTCTGATTTTTTTAAGCCCACCTTGAGGTCGATGAGAACTTTTCCATGATCGGCTTGGATTTTGACAATTTCCCCATCCCACGGACTGCGAACTGATTCCGGAGCATCCGACCTCGCGATTGCCGTTTTACCTAGACTGACCAAAACAGTTTCGCTGCCGCCGGAAGCGTTTCCAGAAACACTATTGGGCAGCCGGCGAACGGCAAGAACATCTCGATCGGTGAGCGCCATTGGCGTTCTGGTTTTTCCTTTGGACGCCTTCATCGCCTCTCGACGAAGTTTGTTCATTTGCGCTTTACCCAACAGTTCGTCGTGAATCATGTCTGCTAGGCCGATACCACCTGTATTGGTCCACGAATCGACATATTGATCGTCCAACTGGTCGCGATAAATTTCCTCACCCATAGTTGGTTTCTGAAGATCCGAGTATTTCACTGTCGAACGCATGGCCTTGACCATTTGATTGAGAAAATACTTTTCGTACATTCGCGCGGCGTCCATCACACGCGGATCGCGCGCAGCTGGCGGCGCCTGACGGACCACTTCACCAGAAACAGCTTTCGCACTCGGATCGACTTCTGCCAATCCATCGCGTTTATTTGTGTAGGGATTGCCTTCGGCAAACGAAACCTGCGCCAAACACAGAGACAGTATCACCGTCGGCCAAGCGCCGAAAAAAAATGGGTAGGTGGATCGGAGAGCGATGCGCATCCTGCGCCTTTCACAGATAAAGCCTAAAGAAGTCGCCTTTCCTAGCGTACTGACTCTATGCCCCTGTTTCCTGCTCGAAACGGCTCTGCTCTTAAACCATCCTTGGTTGAACGAACTCCAACCCACCGTACCCCAGAGACGCCACATCCATGTTGCGTCCCGTTTCTCTATTTTATGATCCTCTGCTTCAAATCGAAACACTTTCGCGGTCGAGGCCAGTCCGGTCTTTTGCTTTCCGTAGGAACATCCAGCCGACCTGCTTGGCTTTTCACTGGCTGATTTCCCGGCCCCCTGTTGATCCGACACGTAAGTCCTGCTCCGCGGTTAAAGTATTTCGAGTTCACCTTGCAGCGCACCCGCTGCCTTAATGTTCTGTAAAACCGTAATCAAATCACGAGGGCTCACACCCAACTGGTTGAGCGACTTTACCAAGTCCCCGACACTTGTACCAGAATCGAAAACAGCCACCCTGTCGCCGTCCTTTGACTTTCCTTTTGATCCATCAACTTTTACGGTGAGGTCGCCATGACTGATCGCGATTTTTGAAATTCGCACGGTGTCGCCAATCACAACGGTCCCGGTCTTCTCATTGACGATCACCTTCGCTCTCGTGTCTGGCGTCACATCAAGCGATTCAATCGTTGCAAGCAGTTCGACGGCGCGACCTTCATAGGAAAAAGGAACGATGATGTCGACCGTGCCAGCATCTTTTGCCGATGCGTACTTTCCCGAGAGATCCATATTGATCCGCTTCGCTAAGCGAGCCGCCGTCGTAAAATCCGGATTGTGCAATGTCAGACGGAACATTTTTCGCGCTGTGAAATCTTCCGCCACATCGCGCTCGATGATCGCACCGTTTGGAAGTCGACCCACTGTCGCATGCATATCAGCACCGGTACCAACGAGAACCGCACCTTGTGCCACGGCGTAGATGTTTTGATCAGCCGCTCGAAGTGGCGACTGAATCAACGTACCTCCGGCCAGAGAGGCTGCATCGCCGATCGAGTTGACAGTGACATCAATTTTATTTCCCGCGCGCGCAAACGCCGGTAAGGACGCCGTGATGATCACGGCTGCGACATTTTTCGAGGCGACCTCTTTGTCTTCGACTTTCATTCCCAATTTATCAAGCATTCGCAAGATGGATTTGTTTGTGAATTCCGCTTTCGAATCTCCAGTGCCCTTAAGACCAACCACGACTCCATAGCCGATCAGCTGGTTGTCTCGAACGCCGCGAACATTTGCGATGTCCTTGATTCGTGCGGCTTCTGCGTCCGGCTGAACAATGAAAATCGACAACAACGCAGCCGCGAAAAGTAAGCCAACTTGCAATATGAAAAATCGAATGGCTGTCTGTTTCATAAAGAAGAACCCTTTCGCGAGCTCACGATGTCAAACTGCGAATCCAAAAGTTTTGTGGATTCAATTCCGTTATCATCAAAGTCCTCAGGACGAACAACTCCCGTCACGATGACTTTGTATTCGCGCTTGCCGATCATGAACGGTTGAGCACCCTTCACGCGGTAGCTGCCATCTTTTAGCTGTTCCACAATTCGCGTCGGAACAGTTTGAATTGTAGATATGGGATCGCGCGGATCAAACGTCCCCGCTTTTTCCGTCGCCGCTTGTGCTCCAGCGGCCGCATTCGGATCAGCGGCAGCACCATCGGCTGCTCCAGCGGCACCAGCTTGAGCCGCGGGATTGGCACCTTGCGCGCCGCCAGCTTTTGCCGCTTGAACTGGCGCATTCGCCAAACCACGGCCCGGAGCTTCAAGTCTGTCCAATAGTTTTGAAATTACTTTCACTTTACTGCTCAATTGCTGCCGAGGATTTCCCTCGACGCGCACATTAAGAAGATCGCCCATCATTCGCGTTTGATTTTGCGCAAACAAATACGCGCCTTGACCTTCCATGACCCAAAGGGAACCCGCTTGCGCGTTTACATCCGCCTCATCCTCGAATCGATTTCGATTCATGCGGCGATATTTGCGTTCGCTTTGAAATTTCAAATTTTCCTGGTCCGAATATTTCGCAATCTTTGGCTTGTCATCACCGACGAGGTTTTTAACACCTCGATTAAAAGACGAACAGCCCGGCGCGACCATTACAATTCCCGCGATTGCCGCAACCCAACTCAAGTTCTTCAATTGCTGGTTCAAATTATTGAATTTCAACAAGACCCTTCTCCTTGAGAACGCCCGAAACCATTTTTCGATTTTTGCCGACTCGAACCTGCACGGTCTCCCCGAGGGCCGCCGCACTTTGCGCGACACCTTCCGTCGAGATGGAATACGTATCGCCACCGACGAGGACGCGAACGATGTCGCCGTACTTCACTAATTGCTCCCGCCGCAAAAGACCCCGCATCAGCAATTCGCCGGACTGCATGCCTCGCGCGGCGACAGCCCCTTCAATTTCCGCCACGGTTGCGGGCTCATCGAAAGAAAAGCTGACGTTTCTTCTTTCAAGTTTAAAATCAGATTCACGAATTTTTTCGCCAGCATTGAGGCTGCGAGTCAGCACGGGCGTTGTGCGCCAGTACTCGACCATTCCTGTGAGCATCACCGTTTGTCGTTTGCCGTTACTAAAGTCCAACTGAAGAGGAACAGCAAAACTTCCTCGTGGCCTTTCGGATCGAACCATCATGGTCCAAGAACGCAGGTCTTTGACATTGAGCTTTGCAAGTTCGCGTGGGTACTCATAGCCGCGCAATTGAATCTCGCAACCATTGCATTTCGAGCGAAGTTCTTCTTCTAGCTTTTTCAGAACTGAGTCCGCACTCAAATCAAGAGTTCGGTAGATATGACTTCGACGAGGCAAGCGCCATGTGACATCAAATCCAGCGGCCTCTAGGCGCCTGGTCGCTTCGCCGACAACAGACTCTAAACCTTCCTGTGAAAACGCACGTTCTTCTCCGATCGGAGGGCGATCCGTCAGCACAATCGACTTCAAATGCCGCTCGACCTCCGCTCGGTGACGAAGCGGAACTGTCGCCAAGTCGACGATTTCAACCAACGCAAGATCGTGAGCGGCATTCGCCGAATCAAGTCGAACAGCCGGTCTAACAACCATCACGAGCTCGGCATCAGCCAAGCGAGGCGTCTCGGCCGAACGCGCCTGAGCTGCCGCCAGAAGAGTCACGATAAGAAAAAAAGCCTGCGCAATGACGGTCATAAGTCCTTTAACGTAATGAGTTCACGGACTGAAGCATTTGATCGGACGCTTGAATGACTTTCGAGTTTGTTTCGTATGCTCGCTGCGCAGTGATCATGTTCACCATCTCGTCGACGATGTTGACGTTCGACGCTTCAACCTGACCCTGAGCAAGCTCACCCATGCCGTTTAAACCTGGAGTTCCCTGCACAGGAAGACCACTTGATCCGCTAGGCATGAATACGTTTTTGCCCATAGCGCGCAGCCCTGCTGGGTTAACAAAATTGACGATCTGAATTTGTCCAATTGGCTGAGGAACCATTGAAGTACCGACAGTGACTGACACTTGACCGTTAGGTGAAATATCCACGCCTTGTGCGTTGGGCGGGATCACAATTTCTGGCTGCAACGGATTTCCGTTTTTATCGACGATTCGGCCCTGCGGATCTTTTTTGAACTGACCGTCACGCGTGTAACCGATCTGCCCATCGGGAGTCTGGATAGGAAAAAAACCAGGCCCTTCGATTTGAACATCGAGCGCATTCTTTGTGATTTTTCCTGCACCGACATCAAAGTCCTTCTGAATCGCCGCTGTGCGAACGCCGAGACCTGTCTGAACGCCCGTAGGAGAAATCGAGTTCAAGCCTGAAACAGCACCGGGCTCTTTGAGTGTCTGATACATCAAATCTTCGAATTCAGCGCGCGACTTTTTAAAGCCAGTGGTAGAGACGTTTGCCAAGTTGTTGGCAATCACATCCATGTTCGTTTGCTGCGCCTGCATGCCTGTCGCTGCGGTTGTAAGTGATTTAATCATTTACCTTACCTTTGCCTTACCCTTGGTTCAGTTTCGAAACTTCATTGACGACTTTGCCGTTCATTTGGTCATACGCCTGAATTGCTTTTTGCGTGCTTTCAAACGTCCTGGTCGCCGCAATCATGTCCGTCATTTCGCGAATGACATTCACATTGCTGCCTTCCAAAAATCCTTGGCTTACTTTTGCTTCCGTGGATGGGGTCATTTGCGGATCAAGACCCTCACGAAATGCAAACAGGTTAGCACCTTGCTTCATCAGAGCATCTTTGTTGGCGATGTTGACGAGCGCGATCTGACCTAGACTTTGTCCGCGATCAAAAACCTCGCCGTTCGCCGAAATCGTCAAATCACCACCAGAAAGGCGAAACTCTCCGCCGCCTTGTCGCTGAACCGGATACCCTTGCTTTGTGATCAGTCGGCCGTCGCCATCAATCGAAAAATTTCCGGCGCGAGTGTAGCGAGCTCCGTCTGGCGTCGCGACTTCAAAAAAACCATCGCCTTCAATTGCGAAATCTAGATTGTTTCCAGTTGGGCGAACCGCTCCTTGAGAAAAATCAGAAAACGTACCGTCGAGATCGACATAGGACTTGTCGCCGCCGTTGTGCGCGTAAAAAGATTCAATCGACGCCGGAACGCGAGGAGCCTCGATCGCTCCCGGCTCTTTGTTGTAGGACGTCAGGTATTCACGAAACAATTGACCGTCTCTTTTGAAGCCCGTCGTGTTGACGTTGGCGAGGTTGTTGGCAACCGTATCGAGCTTTGCTGATTGAGCGATGGCGCCACTAACGGCCGTGAAAATTCCCTTGCTCATTCGTCCTCCTGACGTTGGTCGAGCCCAGCCCGACAGTATCCCAGCTAAATGCGGAGCAAGCGTGGTGCCATAGAAAAACACACTGGACGTTTCCTCGACTCAAGGTTTCTGCACGCGATAAATCCGCTTTCGCAATTCTATCTGGACGAAAGAAGCGCCAAGAACACATCATATACAAAGATAGGAATTCAAAGTTTGGCTGGACCAGAGGACTGGACTAGCAAGTAGACTTGCTCGTCGATCCACAGCTAGACTGGCTGGATAGAAGAAAGAGGTCAGGATGACCGGCAGCGAATTCAAAACAGATTCTCACAACGCTCGACTCAGCTGCGGCTTAGTCTCGGCTCTTTTGATCATGACTTTCGTCCTTGCCACAGGTTGTACGACCACTCGGTATTCAACATCGACCGTAAAACTCGAAGCGCCAGCAAAACCGATGAAGGCAAAACGCAAAATGCGGAAAGCCGCAGGCAACAAAACTGCTGAACAAAAGCTGATTGCCGTGGAAGCGGTCGAACCCGCACCAGCCCCGTCGGCATCGATCGCGAAACCAGAAGCGAAACCTGAAGACAAACTCGACAATGATAATGAAACAGAGGCGCCGACCACTGAGCCCTCATCCCGAGAGGCGGCAGCCTACGCGCCTAAAACGCCGGGCCGTTTTCGCACCCTCAGCCCCGAAGTGCCTGTGTCCGCAACGACAGACGTTCCAACGGGACTCAAGGCCGCTGACGAAATCATTAAAAAAACAAAGGTCAACGAAGCTCACCTGATCTTCGATTTCCCAGTAACCTACAACGCCAGAGTTCGAAAATGGATTCGGTACTTTCAAACAACGGGACGCTCTTCCTTCCGTCGGTGGCTAGAACGCTCAACTCGCTACATTCCCTACATCCATTCTGAATTGAAACGCGCGGGTCTCCCCACAGATATCGCCTATGTCGCAATGATCGAAAGTGGCTTTTCTTCAAGTGCTGTCAGTCATGCAAATGCGATGGGCATGTGGCAGTTTATCGCACCAACGGGCGAGCGCTACGGGCTCAACGTCGATTGGTGGATTGACGAACGCCGAGATTACGAAAAGGCGACCAAAGCTGCCATCGGATACATGTCGGATCTGTTCGATCAGTTCGGGTCATGGTACCTCGTGGCAGCGAGCTACAACATGGGTGAAGGCGGAGTCCGACGCCTTATTAAGCGTCACAAGACGAATAGCTTTTGGGATCTTGCCGACCGCGGCGCATTGCCAGAAGAAACAAGAAACTATGTGCCCAAAATGCTGGCCGCGATGTTGATCGCCAAGGCACCGGCGCTTTACGGTTTTCGGGATCTTGAGTTTCATGTTCCGTTTGCGTTTGAATTCTACAATGCCCCAGGTGGGACGGATCTCATTAATCTCGCCAATCACCTCGGTGTCAGCGAACGGTCTTTGACGGAATTGAATCCCGAGCTTCTGAAGGGCTTCATCCCAAGAGACATAAAATCTCATCGAATTCGAATTCCCAAAGGGTCGCGATCTGCGGTAGCAATGTATCTGAACCAATCCGAAACGGTGACTCAGTAAGTTAGCAAGCAGGCATAATATATGCGCCCTCTGATCGTCCTCAAATTTGGTGGAATGAGCCTCGCAACTCCCGAACAAATTCGCGCAGCCGCTGGCCGTGTTGCAAAACTTCGGGCCTCCGGCACCAACGTGATTGCCGTCGTCAGCGCGATGGGCGCCGCAACCGATGGCCTCATCAAGCTCGCCTACTCTGTAAGTTCCCAGCCCAATCGCCGTGAACTGGATATGTTGCTATCGACCGGGGAACGGGTGTCAATGTCACTGTTTTCAATGGCTCTGACCGATGCACTCCATTCGAGTTTCAAAGAAGCCAAAGCCATCAGCTTCACGGGCTCGCAAGCGGGTCTTTTTACAGACGAAACGCATTCGAACGCGCGGATCATCGATATCAAGTCGATTCGCGTGCAAGAGGAGCTGAACAAAGGAAATGTTGTTATTCTGGCAGGGTTTCAAGGAGTCTCGCCGCAGACGAAGGAAATTACGACGCTCGGTCGCGGTGGCACAGATGTGACCGCCGTGGCGATGGCCGCGGCCTTTCGGGCGTCTCGTTGCGATATTCTCAAAGAAGTTCCCGGCGTGATGTCGGCTGATCCTAAACTCGTCGGCCCCACGAATGCGGCAAGACTTTTAGAAACGCTCACTCATCAACAACTTCTCGACATGACGTTTTGGGGAGCAAAGGTGCTCCACTACAGAAGCGTTGAACTTGCCCTCACACACCAAGTGCCGTTGAGAGTGGGGCTTGCCCATATTGACGACCAAAGCACTGATCGCGGTACCTCGGTAACAAGTGAAAAGAAAACGGAGTCTAAGATGACAAATAGCTCATTTGAAAATGATCGAACGATTTCTGTGAATTCACACGCGGATGTCCGCCGAGTCACCTTTATCGCCAAGTCAGTGACCGAAGCGCTTGGTGCCATCAATAGTTCCTTAACATCCATGGGCTTGCCACTTCCACAAATCTTAAATGTCACTCAAGAATCGAATTCGAACACGACGGTTCTTTTTACGTCTCCAGCCGAATCCCTGGAGGCTCAGGCGCGCGCCCTTCTGTCGCTTGGAAATGCCGTGCAACTTGATCCAACAGCACTTTCAACGATCACGGTCACCTGCCAAGGCTCTTACACAACAGACCTCACCAAGCGCCAGTCAGACCTGCTTGGAAAAGCTGGCATCGATGTGCACGCGGTTTTAATGAGCCCAATGAGCCTCACGTTCCTCGTCAATCAATCACAACGCACAGAGTCTGTTCGGATTCTCCACAGCACTCTTACTTTTTAAAAATTTTAAGTTAACAACCATTTAATCCTCGTTGATAACCATGGGGATGTCGTCAACCCAAAGGCCCCCAGAAACCACAGTTCAGCCCCGGAAAAAGCAGGCCGCTTACACTTTCGCAGTCGCAGGGGCATGGGTCGCAGCACTTTTGATTTCAATTGGCTTTTCGATTCACTTTGGACTCGAACTCGTGCGTTTCGGCAGTGGCGAACGTTCGCCGAATCCCGTTTCCGGAGAAATCAAAATCTCGCTCATCGATTGGCTTGGCTACTACCCTTTTGTGGTCGCTGACAAAAAAGGATTTCTCGATCGCCGCCTAGACGGCACCGGTGTACACGTTGAACTTTATAAAGCAGAAAATACCGGAGAAATGAACGACCTGATTCGAACTGGCAAAGTTCATGGAACGTTTGGTGTCCTTGCAGACTTCGTCATTCTTCAAAGCCTTGCGACACCGATTCGCTTTGTTCTCGCGACCGACTATTCAAAATCGGATGTGATCGTCGCGAAAAAAGGAATCACCGTCCCAAAAGACCTACGCGGAAAAACCATCGGCATTGGCGAGTTAAGTTCGTTCGCTGAGTATTTCACAATTCGCAGTCTTGAAAATGCGGGCGTCGATCGACATTCGGTTTCCTTTCGACGTGTGCCCCCTATGGAAGTGCCCGAAGCCATCCAGGCTGGAAAAATTGATGCTGGCTACACCTGGGAGCCTGCACTCACTCGCGCGCTGGCGGCCGGAATGAATGTGGTGATTTCCTCAGCCACAAGTCCCGAGATGGTCATCTCAGGACTTGCGTTCAGGGACGAGGTTTTAGTTGATCCGACCATTTCCGCCGCAATCATTCTCGCGTATTACGATGGACTCGCGTTTTACCTGGAAAATCCGAACGAGTTCGCTGCCATTGTCGCGGAGTATTTTGGCACTCAAGCGAGTGAAATTTCTAGAATCATGACAAAGGACTCCTTGTATATCGATCTGCAAAGTAACCGAAAGGCTTTCGAACCCGACGGCACCGTTCAAAAAGAAATGCGTACGATCAATCGATTTTTTGGCGAGCGAGGAATTCGACAAACAGACGAATCAGTCACTACCCTATTGGATCCGGCTCCGCTGCTTGAAGCCGATCGCCTCAGCCAGGTGGTCGACAAATGAAAATTCGAACTCGGCTTCTCATCTTCAACGCGGCGATCTTGACAGTGACAGCAACCGTGCTTGGTGCGACGTTTTTCTTTTTTGGAGAAAGGTTTCTTCACCAGCTTGCGATCGGTGAAATCAACTGGACAAGTCGCCAGGCCCTTTCCGTGGTCGATCGTTTTTTTGAAACCCGCCTCGCTGAGCAAAAAAATCTCAGCAGAAGCACTTTCTTTTTTCGGGAACTTGATTACGACGAAATTCAAGACCGCTTTGACGATTATCGAAACTATTTTCAGACTTACCAATCGATTAGCTTTTACGACACAAAACGAATTCGACGCATCGATCTCAACCGACTTGACCTTTTGGATGTCGGATCTCCGGCTGCCGTCTTCGATGAAGCCATGAAAACATCCGAACCCGTTATGCACTTTGATTTGTCGAACCCTCTTCGCCCGGCGGTCATGTTTGTCACCCGAGTTCAGCGCAAAGGCGAACCGCTTCGAGGTTTCATTTCGGCCGTCGTGCCGTTGGTTTCCATGCAACAAACCCTTGCGGGCCTTGCCCAACCGCTTTCGTCACAGATTCGGTCGGACGTGCAAATATTTGCCGAAGACGGAACACGTATTTATTCTCGACTTGAATCTCATGGACTTTCGGATCCAAATCTTCTCGTCGAATCAATCGATTCTCTAGCCAGTCGAGCTCGCCTCAACCCCGCCATTGCGACGGTGCTTCGAAATCCAGAAACCAGTGATGTCGCGACACTGTATGAATCACAACAGGCTTTCACCGCTGTTTACCAGCGGACAGGCGAGGACGGACACAAATCTTGGCGCCTCGCACTGAGGGTCCTTAAGGAAGACATCGAACGGCCAATCACCTTGATTCGGTATATGGTCATCTCTCTTTTTATTTCCATTCTCCTGGTTGCGCTTGCATTGAACCGTTGGCTTTCGCATTCTTTGTTTCAACCGATCGAATCGCTGACGGCGTCACTTCAGACGTTTGATCTTTCGCCTGCAACGTCAACGTTAGGAGCAAAAGGCGGCCAGGATGAAATCGGTGTTCTCACCCACGGCCTCAATGAAATGACGGCGCGACTTCGTTCTAACTTTGCGGAGGCGAGCTCCGCAGCAAAGTTCGCCGCACTTGGCGAAATGGCCGCAGGCATCGCGCACGAAATCAA
>JAXMMN010000254.1:0-5939 GCA_034366485.1 Bdellovibrionales bacterium | reverse complement strand
AGATCTTCGATTGCTTAAGTCTGATATGGAAGCAGCAACTGGTACTTACTCAGAGCTGCGTTACCAAGAAAATGTCGATATTCGACTGACGCTCCTCAATGGGCAATTGGTGACCAATCTACAAGAAAGTTCGCGAGGCGTTTCGGCGCGCGCGTTCAGTGGCGGGTACTGGGGATTTTCATCGCATGTGAGCCCCACTCGAGACTCGGCGGCAGCGGCTTTGAAGGAAGCTATTCGCAACGCGACTTTTCTAAGTGGTCGCAAAAAAAAGCAGGCCAGTCTAGTTCCGGCGCGAAGTCTTAACTTTGAAAAAAGCTATGCGTCTGGTCGGGCACCGCTGGCCGCTTCGGCGTGGATTGATTTTTTAAAAGGAATCGATGCTCACATCACGTCAACGTACAAAGATCTTAAAGCTCGCTCTGTGACGCTTGCAGCATTGGATATGGAAAAACATTTTTTAACTTCTGATGGAGCGATGGTTCACACGCTTGTGCCACGCGCACATCTCATCGTTTCCATGACAAAGGACTCCAAGCAAGGACCGGTTCAAGCTCGTGATTCTCGCGGAGGACTTGGACAACTTCAAGATCAGGTGGTCCCAGATCCGGCAAACTACTCAAGCTGGTTGGATGAAATCTACCAAATGGTTTGCAAAAAGTCGGAGGGCATTTTGCCAGACTCTGGCGAACACGATGTTATCTTGGCGGCGGATCTCGCTGGTATTTTGGCGCACGAAGCTGTTGGCCACACAGCAGAAGCAGATTTGGTATTAGGAGGTTCTGTTGCGGGCGACTGTCTTGGTCGACAAGTGGCAAGTCCGTTGGTCTCGTTGGTTGATTTCGCTCACACCTACGGCGGGACACCGGCGCCTCAGCCAGTTCATGTTGACGACGAAGGTGTCGAAGCCAAAGACACGGTCATCATCGAAAACGGAATGTTGAAAACGTTTATGAACAATCGCGAGACGGCGTCACATTTCTCACAAGCGGCGACCGGCCATGCCCGAGCGTTCACGTTTGCGGACGAACCTTTGATTCGCATGCGCAACACGGCCATCTTGCCGGGAAAATCGAAATTGCCGTCGATGATTTCATCGATTGAAAATGGTTACTACTTAATGAAGGCCGGTAACGGACAAGCTGACACGACGGGCGAATTCATGTTTGCCGTTGGTTTTGGCTACGAAATTAAAAACGGAAAGCTTGGCCGACCACTAAGAGATTCAACAATTTCGGGCGTCGCATTTGAAATGCTGAAGTCCGTGTCGATGGTTTCAGATGATTTTGAGTGGGAGTCGTCGGGCTATTGTGGAAAGAAGCAGCCGATGCCTGTTGGCATGGGCGGACCAGCGATTAAATGTCGCCTTCAAGTGGGAGGTCAGTAATGGTCAACTGTACAACGGAACAAGCGAAAAAAATCATGTCGACCGTACAGGCGGCGGGCTTTGATAAAGCAGAAGTCATCATGACGGCTTCTGACATGACGGAAATGCAAGTCGATGCAGGCGACGTGTCCCTGATGCGAAGTACGGAGGATCTTGATCTTTCGATTCGCGGTATTCGCGGCGGCCGCTATGCGATGGTCAGCCTCAATCAAACCGATGACGAAAGCTTAAAGGCTGGACTGAAAAAGTTGAATGATGCGATTGAGTCTGCGCCAGTGGATGCTGCGCGCGCTTTTGCACCTAAACAAATTGCGGCAAAGGCGATCTCCGAGGGACCGAAAGAGCCCAATCTCGATATGATGTACAGCCGCATGGCAAACTTCGTTTCCGTTACGGGCGAGAAGTACCCGGCGCTAAAGCTTGAGCAAAGTGGCGTTCAGTTTCGAAGGTCGCGATATTTGCGCGTGAATTCGGAAGGTCTCGAGCTTGATGAAACTTCTGGGCACTACTCGATGTCGGCCATGTTTTCGTCGAAGGTCGGCGAAAAGATGAGTTCGTTCAATTTTACGGGTGCGGTGGCAAAGGATTTGAACCAAGAGTTCATGCAGTGGGGTTCGGCGGCGCGCTTGATTGAAAACTCGGTCAAAGAAGTTGATCACGAAGCTTTCACTGGGAAATTCAAAGGCGCTGTTGTTTTGACTCCGGACTGCGTTTTTGATCTTTTCGGAACTTGGTTCAGTCATCTTCGTGACGACCGTATGATTTCGGAAACAAGTCAGCTTCGCGGAAAAATCGGCGAGGCCGTGGCGTCGCCACTTTTAACCGTTCGTGTAGAGCCGCTGCATTCTGATTTCGCGGTTCATGAGCACAGTACAAATGACGGTTACCTGTCTACACCGTCGGTCATCCTGGAAAATGGTGTTCTCAAGTCATACATGTTGTCGGACTACGGTTCACGAAAGACGGGACTCCCGCGAGCAGTGAACAGTGGTGGAAATCGCGTGATCGATGCGGGGAACACGTCCTATGCCGAAATCGTATCGTCGACGAAACAGGGACTATTGCTGGGTCGTTTTTCGGGTGGAAACCCGGCGGCGAATGGTGATTTCTCGGGAGTTGCGAAGAATTCATTTCTGATCGAAAACGGTGTCGTTACTCGACCTGTGTCTGAGGTGATGATTTCAGGTAACGCCTTCGAAATGATGCGTTCGATCTCCGCGATTTCAAAAGAGCGAGTCAACGACGGCGGCACCCTTACTCCCTGGGTAAAGGTCGAGGGCTTGACGATCGCCGGAGCGAATTAAGAAATAAGTGAAACCGGTCTAGATAGAAAATCCCTCTTTTCCGACAAGGACTTAGAGGGATTGATGTTTAGGCTTGGTCTTCAGTGGATCGACTACAACATACAAAGAATTGCCACGTGGTTAGCGAGCGGAAGCGTGCTGGCGACGGGCTCTGCTCGTCACTGGCTAATTATCGCGACCGGTTTTCCAGCGGTGATCGCTCTCGCTGCCATGGTCTTCGTCATTTCTCCGACATTCATTCGCGAATCGAAGTCCATCAAACCCGATTCCTTCGTGGTGAACTTTCACTACAGCGCTTGGCGTGTGCTTTACCGCGACAATCGCGCGGACTTGCTCACAAAGGGTATAATGCGCGAGCAGTACGCGCACGGGTTGGAGCTCGACAAGCGGCACGGCGAAATTTATTGGGTAGGACTTAAGGTTACCCGAGAAATGTTAGATCAGGCAAAGCGCGGTCAAGCGGATCAACTGATGTCGGGCTATTTCTACGGTACGCATGAGGCCTTCATTGATGATGTGAAAGTCGCTTCGGGTGGTGCGCAAGATCAACGGCGCCCTTTGGTTGTGCAATTGACGGACGAAATGTTGAATCGACCCGACGGTTTTACTTTCTCTGTGCGCATTCGGCACGATCTGCAAGAGCCTTATCCGGACACGCTGTACTTTGTTGGGCTTGCGACAAAAGAGCAGATCGAACAACATCGTCGGTGGTCAGATTTTCAGTATAATATTACGCCGTCCATTGCGATGGGAGTGAATCTTGCCTTCGGCCTCTTTTTCTTTGCGCTCTGGGCCTGCGGCGTTCGAAAGCAAGAGCTTGCAGCCTTTGCTGCCTTCGGCATTTTGCACAGTGTGATTCAGGCGACAAATATCCCGTTGGTGTTTGAGTTCATGGGAATTCAAAACTGGCATCGCTTAAACTTCGTCACCACGTGCTACGAAACTTTGTTTGTTCTTTGGTTAGGTCTCGCACTTGCGCGAATTCGATCTCACGCTGTTATGATTTGTTCGGCAATTGCCATCACTGTTCCCTGGGCTGTTTTTCTGACGGACTATACAGCGATGCAGATTTATTCTGTCGTGTTGCGACTTTGGCGCTATGGCAGCACAGGGTCTTACTTCGTCGCGGCTTTTCTTTGTTTCAGTCAGGCGCGATTAGTGGCCCATCAACATCGTCGAGATCTCGTCGATGGCGCACGAGAATTGAAACTGAACCTCTCGTGGGTAGCTCTGTGTTTGATGGGACTTCTTTCGATCTGGAGCTATTTTCATTACATCGATGTTCGTATTTTTAACGCTGTTCTGCTTGGCGGCTTGGCAGCGGTCGTTGTTCACGATTATGCGAGACAGGAACAATATGTGCGACGTGCGCCACTTTCAAAATATCACCAGCTGGCAAGGCTTCCAGATCGTGTGCCCTGCGTTTTGGCCACGATCGACTTAAAACGAAGTGAAAAGCTTTATCGGTTTGGTGCCGATCGAGGACTTGGCGGCGCTTTCGTCGTTGAGATCATTACGAACTTTTATAAAGTGATCACCGAGCGAGGCGGAGAAGTGATTCAAACCGAAGGTGATTCGATCACGTTCTTTTTTGATCAAGACGACGCGCCCGATGCCTTAGAGAAAGTCGTGACCTCGGTTCGCGATTTGGACCGAGATTTGCGAAAGCACCTTGTTGAACACGCCGTGGGTGATTTCTCTTCTTATCCAGTGGATGTGAGAATACGAGCCGCTTTGGATGTCGGAGCCATTCGTCCGGTTTGGCAGCGCTTCGAAGGGCGAGATGTACCTGGCTGGGAGCAAGCGCAGAACAGCACGATTTTTGTCGACGTGGCGCGCTTGATGGAAGCCGAGTCGAAGGTTGGAGAAAAAGATGAGAGCTCGATCATTTGCAGTGAGCAGCTCTTTCAGTCAGCCGGTGTTCCTGCGATCTTGTCGGTCAATCCCTTCAAGGCCAATGTTGAAATCAAACACGGCCGCCGTGTCGACGTTTCGATTGTGACACTTTCTAGCGAACCGCGCCAAGCCACGGCCGCCGCTTAAAATAAGGCCTTCAAGTCCGGACTCAGCCGTGTTCGGGTGATCCTCGTGCCCGCATTTGGCGATGAATTTCGCGGGCTGCGGTCTTCGACATTCCCCAAGCTTCGAGCTGGTTGAATCGAATGTAGTCTTTGACTTGAAGCAGCGCTTTAAAGCCGATCACGATTCTTGTGAATGGGCGGAGATCCCAAAACTTAGGTGACGTATTGCTTTGATTTGCGCGGCTCGAACTCCATCGAGTTCGTCCGGTGACCGCCATTGCGATGGCGCCAGTGATCGCGCGTATGAATGGCTTGTATTCCAGGCGAGTGTTCAATCGCAAGTGAAGGTGGAGATGATTTCCGACATTGGCCATCGACAAAATCTTCACGCCGTAAACGAAGGCGAACTTCGCTATGATTGCATTTATCTTTGCGGCGTTTGCCGGTTTCAAAAATGACCACGATCCCTTTGCGGCTGTAGATCTCAGGACAAGATGCATCGAATCTTTCGAAGAGATCGGCCTTGAATGTTTTCGTCCAGCGCGCGTGTTGCGAAGCGCCCCACCGTAGGCGGAATTCGCGTTTGGTAGCATCGAAAGCTGCGGATGACGCCGCCGCCGTAGCGATTTTCCCGGGGGTTTGGGCCGATTGTTGACCTTCAATGTCGACTTCATGCGAGGCCTTTTGATTGAGTGACTGCAATCTCTGTGACCGATGGTATAAAATCAAGCGGTTTCGCCTATAACTTCGGATTTAGGTCATAGCTAAAGCAGCCCGAGATGAATGGACGAAACGAAAATTGGCCACCTACCGAACCCATGGCGGTAGCTTTATGCGGCGATTGTGCTTTTACGGCACGGCGGTTGTGCCATCAAATGGAGGGCGCAATTTGGAGGAGCCGTCCAAATGATTGACAGGCCTGTTTGCCCACATGGGCCTTCAAATGGGTGCCTATTGTTGTTTAACGATATAGGCCCGAGATCCGCGTCGGCCCAAAATGTCCCCATTTTTGCTCTGAAATCGCCACGACGGACACAATCTGGAAAACACTGAGAGTAGTGCCTCGACCGAATTCCCACTCGGTTTCGCATCTACTAAAAGGGGACCATCTGGCGCAACATCGTCAAAAACAAAGCATCGGCGTACTTTCAGCTTTAGGACTTTGCTCGGTCTTGCGGCTTGGTCGTGTAGCAGTGGCTGCAGCTGGATCAGTAGCAGCAGCGACAGCAG
>JAXMMN010000253.1:0-5425 GCA_034366485.1 Bdellovibrionales bacterium | reverse complement strand
TGGTAAGCCGGATCTAGTTCTCAATATGAAGAAGCCTATTTCCGTCAGAGCAACCGGCGATCTCATCTACAAGTATGTAATGCTCTCCGAAAAATTCAATGAGGAGAAGATCGTCAAGGCGGTCGTCATGGATTCGCCAATGACAGTTGTGCACCACGCTCACGTGATTGTGATGCCGAATTCATTTGACGAAAAGCAGGCTGTCGCACTTGAAACCGGCGACGCTTCTGCCGCGATGGTGTTCAAGCGAATTTATGGCGATTCGATTAGTCGCAAAATAAGAATGACCGCAAACGGAAAGTCCATTGACGGCATTCGCCTTGATCAACCAATTGCTGCAACATTCAGTCGCCCCAATCGCTATTCCATATTGAACGGAAATGAAGGAGTTCGAATCCCGAAGGGAAGCTATCTCGCTGTCATACTGCACATTGAATCAACGGGAAAAGAAGAAGTCGAACAGTCCAAGTTCTCCTTCTATTTTGCGCCCAATGACCAGCCCCGCAATTTGATCGATCAGTTTACCTTGGTTCCATCGGCACTCACGATTCCAAGCGAGAAAGTAGTCGTGGTAAGAAGCGAGGCCGTCATCGATGAACATATTCAACTCGAGCGTGCGCTGGTCCATATGCACTATCGCGGTTCGTCGGCTCGAATTTTCGTCCAGCAATCAACTGCGGATGGCAAATCCCTGTCCTCTCCCGTTTTAGTTGCAGACCTGCCTTACCATCTTTTTAAAATGCAAACGTTCTATCGGTTCAAAGATCTCACACTGCTGCCGGGCTCGAAAATTATTACGGAGCTCGTTTTTGACAATACCTCGGCCAATGTTGCCAACCCCTACCCTGACCGTGCAGTAAAGATTGGGAAGGCCAGTCTAGACGATGAAATGCACTTCCCACGAATTTACTATTCGCACATTCAACCACAAGCCCAACCAAGAAACGAAGTGCGCCGTGATTAAACGCTCGTTGCCGTTTTTAGTTTTTTTCCTAGGGACTTTATTTGCAATCGGGGCAAAGGCCGACACGTTGCCTGAAGATCTGCGCTCGCATTCGCTTGTCGCATTCGACAATGAGAATAAGTCCAGCTTATCGCTGGCCGGAAGCACGTTTGGCGAACTCGCGGCTTCGAAAAACGTAAAGGCGATTGTGATTCTTGCACACGGTGCCTCATGCCCTGTGATGCGCCAGAACATGCGAGAACTTCAAGCGCTGTTTAGTAATTATAAAGAAAAAGGCGTTGCGGTTCTTGTCGTCAATTCCTTGATTCAGGACCAGGGACACGAAAAACGAGAGTCCGTAAAAAAAGAGTCGGAGAGCTTCGGACTTACCGAGCCAATATATTCTGATGACTCCCAAGCGCTCATCAAAGGTGTCGGGCTTACGACGGTCGGTGAACTCGCAATTATTGACGCTAAGAAGTGGGCCGTTGTTTTTCGCGGCGGCGTTAGTGACCGCGTAAACTACGACTTTGCGCGGCCAAAGCCGAAGAATGAATACGCGAAAAAGGCCCTCGACGATCTCTTAGCCGGTCGCACACCACAAATGCGCGCTCCTGTGTTTGGCTGTGCGATTACGTTCAAAAAATAGTCTGACTTGCGACCTATTTGAGGGGGCATCTTCCTTCGAGGTCATCCTCACGAAATTTCAACTGAGGATTGTCGCGACAGAATTGCCTGATCGCCGAGGCGCGACCCGATTTTGTGGGCGCCGCCAGCCTGCAACCGGTCTCAGTCTCTGCAAAAGAAACGTCCGAGAAATCGAAGACGACAAGTCGGCGCGAGATTTTACTGCAAGCGAGCCGATCTTCTATATCTAGAGTGTACGAGGGGGCATTCTGGTTTGATCCCGAAAACATACTAAAGCCGATGGGCGTCGGCGCAAGTCCCGATCGGTAGACAAAGAAGGTTCCCACGAGCACCAACAAAACTATCTTCGGTGCAATGCTGATTCGCAAATCCAAATCGGCGATTTTCCACCAAGCGGATCGGTCCTCTTTGTCGCTCATTGCGATCAATGCCGTCTTGATGTGGATTAATATTAAAACGGCCGCGATGGGCCAGGTCCTCAAGAAGTAGCTGAGCACATTCTGACTGGAAACCGCTGGCAGAAAGGCAACGACGCCAGAGGCCGTCGCCCAAAAAAATGGGCTAGTCGCCGAAGCCGCGAGCCTGCCCGTTGAAATCTTGGCATTGAACTTCGTGTCGATCAGAGCAAGAAAAAATAGCGCAGTGAAATAGACGTAGAGGACTGGCGGATGAACGAAAGCCAGCAGCAAAACAAAGACCGTGGCCGCGTGAGCAAACAATGTCGGCCGCCAAAGAAGCCCGATCGCGAGCGCCACTTCACCTAGAATCGAAAGCCAAGGAAGTACATTCACGGCCAAATACTCTGGAAGCGGACCCCAATAGTAAATCGCAATAGAGGCGAACCCATTCACCGATGTGAACTCCGCTCCGGCCAGATAGCTGGCGTTCACCTTCTGCACCGCTGCCAGCAAGAATATCAAAGAAAATGCTTTTGCGGCAAAGCTGCGTACTTGTTCGCGATCAATTGCAAAAGCCGAAAGCAAGATGAGGCCGCTGATGGCGGTCTGCGGAAAAAAGGCACCCACTGCAGAATATCTCGCCATCCAGAGCGAAAGAATCTCGATGATTGAAAGGACAATCAACCAAGAGGTCATACCAAATCGAAGAAAAGACACGGCGATCACGATCTTCAGAAAATCCAGAATTCCAATCTCGCGCAAGATCGCAAAAGCATCGAACACGGGGATCAAGTACTGCTGATCGACGGGACGAGGCGCGATCGCCAAGCCAACAACGATCGCCGCAGGTATTACGAAATGGGCTGAAGAGTCACTCGACTGTTTCAATACCTAGTACCTCAAATAAATAAACTTTTCCCAGGTGCCCGCCGCTAGTGCGACAGAGAACACCAACAGCACGGCCGCGACCGCAAGCGAACCAAAAGACATTTTGCGTGAGAGTTCTTCTTCAAGCTCAGGTCGATACTTGATTTTCAATCTACTCGCATAGAAATCAATTGCCAGAACGACAGCGAAGCCGACCAGTGCGACCACGAGATTTTGTACAGTTACGTTAAGCGCCTTCGTTCCCGTATCTCCAAATCGAAAGAAGTTTCCGGCGAGAGTTCCGAGCTCTCCGAGGGACGATGGCATCATAAAGATCGTACTCACCGCCATAACAGCAACCATACTGAAGCGCTTAGCAAATTTGCCTATGTTTAAACGAAGTCCATGCTGCCGCATAAACACCGCGACCCAAAAAATTGAAATCCAATAAAGAGACCAAAGCCCGAAACGCCAACTTGCTTCATGCCACAATCCAACCATTAAAATCACGGCGGCAGACGAGATCAGTACACTTCGAGTTCGAAGTGCAATCGGTGTGTAAACAAAGTCGCGCAACCAGGATACCAATGAGATATGCCAGCGGCGCCAGATGTCCTGAATACTCTCGGACAAATACGGCCTATCAAAGTTGTCAACAAGGTTAAACCCAAGCAGCTTTCCGAAGCCGCGCACGATGTCTATGATCGAAGAAAAATCAGCATATACCTGGAGCAGCGCCAAAAAGGAAAATGCCCACATTCTAAATCCGTAGTACGTGAGCGAATCCATTTGTGCATCCACCGCGAGTTCGCTGAGTCGGTCAGCAATGACGACTTTTTTGAAAATTCCAAGAGCAATCAAAAGAATACCCGTCATGAAATTTGAAGGCCGCCAATCTCGCGGTTGCTCCATTTGTCGACCGAGTCCATCAATTCGTTCAATGGGACCAACCGGAAGAATGGGAAAAAACAGAATAAAGCTAAAAAAGTGGGTCGCAGCCAGAGCGGATGGCTCGCCCCTCTTAAGCAAATCGAAATACGCCCCCAACAGAACAAACGTGAAATAGGAAAGCCCGAGAAGACTTGGGTCGCGAAAAGCCGAGGGAAATAGTTTAAGCGCAATCAGCGGCAACAGGCAGATCGCCGCAACAAGAGCGATCGGCACTTTGATTTCACGAACCAAGATTAAAAAAACCAACGACCCAAGACCCAAAGCGATTGCGAGCGTCTGCGGATAGAGGGCGGCGCCAAAAACTACCGAGCCGAATAGGAGGAAACGATTCTGCATGGATTTGGGAATCAGCCAATAAACCTGGACGAAAATCGCCAGCGCTAAAAGGCCAATAAGGATTTCCATACCTGTTCCTCGCAAACCTTCGCGGTGCAACTTCGGTGGGGCACTCCCGCATGAAAGTCGTCATTGCGGGCTATGCGAAGTTTATGTTCCAATTGGGCTAAGGCTCAACTCAATTTGGAGAAACAGAATTTTGCGTAGTTCATTGGAAAGTCTCGAATTCGACTGGGGCCGATATGATGCGCTGTGGCTGCCGCGCAATCTCTTCAATGAACTGAAGGATCGCGGTCTTCCTTCAGAAATGTCCGATCTCGGTTCTGCACATGGAATTTTCATTCGCGATTCTTCGCTTAAGACAGACGAAAAGCGAATTGGTGGCGCAAATATCCTTCTTGGATACGACTACCTACTTATTGATGCGTTTTGGATTGAAGCCACTCATCGAAGAAAGTCCATCGGTCGAAAATTGCTAGCTGAGGTCGAGCAATTTGGTCGCAAAAACTCCAAACGAAGAATTCTTTTAAGCACATTTGAATTCCAAGACGGTCTTCATTTCTGGCTGGCATGTGGCTTTAAGGAAGTTGGAAAGATCGACGATTATCCCGACGGTCAAAAGCTGATTTACTTACATAAACGACTTTGATTCCTATGGATTCGAAGGTTGATCCTTTTGATAGATTCGAACCATATTGTCCGCAAAATAGTCCGCTCCAAACGGCGTCAAGTGTTCAACATCGATTTTAAACGCCGAAACCAGCCGGGGCCCTTCAATCGAATCGATCAGCCACTTTCTTGTTTCGTAAAGTTCAATTTGATTTTCGAATTTCGCCAAAACTCTTTCTAGCGGGAGGCCATGATTGGACGGGTATTCCAAAACGATGACCCTTAGGCCCATTGAAACTGCTTTCTTGATGACTCTCGAAAATGTCGAATACGTGCTGGGTAGCAACACGTCGCTTTGCTCCGGAGACATGTTTCGCAGATGATTCGCGAACTCCACGCCGTTACGGGTCTTCATGAGGTAGCGCATTCTTGCAAGAAAGGCCAAACGCTGATTCGGTAGCGACTTGATCGCCTCATCCCAATCGGTAACTGTTTGCGATGGCACTTGCCCAGTTGTCTGTCTTTCGAGATCGAACTTCAAGTTTGCAATTTGCAGTCGAACGAAGTCGGCTTCATCAGATACCGCGGCAAGCTTTTCCAAGTAAACAATTCCTTCAGGAATTTTGCCATGAAGGTTGTAGAGATGAACGAGCGCACGAATCGCACGAATGCT
>JAXMMN010000252.1:0-10304 GCA_034366485.1 Bdellovibrionales bacterium | reverse complement strand
ACCACCGATGCGCCGAGCCCTAAAACGGAGAGCAGAAGTGGAAGGCCCATCAAGTTCATTCCACCGTCGGCTGATCCCGACAATTGAGTCGTCATCTCGACACTCATCGTTGCTGCGAGAGTGATCGCGGCAACCATTGCGCCGACGTAGGATTCGAAAATGTCAGCACCCATACCAGCAACGTCGCCGACGTTGTCGCCAACGTTGTCGGCGATAACACCTGGGTTGCGTGGGTCGTCTTCTGGAATCCCAGCTTCGATTTTTCCGACCAAATCAGAACCGACGTCCGCCGCTTTTGTGAAGATCCCGCCACCAACGCGCGAGAAGAGAGCGATCGAAGAAGCACCCATCGAGAAGCCAGAGATGGTTTCAACGCCTTCAGGTGAACCGATAAAGAAGTAGTAAAGTGCCCCTAGACCGATCAGTCCCAAAGCCGCAACAGCCATGCCCATGACGGCTCCGCCTTGGAAAGCGACGAAGAGCGCAGCGCCTTCGCCAGAATCTTTTGCGGCAGCAGCAGTGCGAACGTTCGCTTTAGTGGCGGCCATCATTCCAAGCCATCCTGCAAATGCCGAAGCGAGGGCGCCGGCAATGAACGACATCGATGTCGGTCCGTCGAACTTCCAAAGCAAAAGACCTGCGACGATAACCACGAAGCCAGCGAGTATCGTGTATTCGGCGCGGAGAAAAGCCATGGCACCGATATTGATCTCGTTGCCGATCTCTTTCATTTTTTCCGTGCCGGGGCTTTTGGAAGCCATCATTGCATACATGATCGCGGCGAAAACTAATCCGCCAAAGCCCGCTAGTGGCGCGATGATCCCAATCTGATTTAACATCAAGCACTCCTTGAATGGTTTTTTCGGTGTCGCTAAATTAGTTCAGCGAAAATCCTGACACAAGTGGCACAAATGGATGACATTAAATTTTTCTGATCGCCCATTTTTAAGTCTAATTGGGTCGGTTTTCCGCAATCGCTTTCGCGATTGTGGTCTGAACAGATCGGATCGAGCCGGCCGCAGGAGTCGAAACCGAAACCATCGTCGGGACGATGGCAAAGGGAACGCCCGATAGTTCTGAAAATCGCCGCAGGTGTTGGCGCGGAGCAAATGTGCCGCCGATCGCGATTTTCACGTTTTTCGATTTCGCAAATTTTGCGACCTCAGCCAATCGGCCAGAGCTTGGCGAAAGGCCCGGCTTCTCTTCAATCGCGCCGACCGAATTGAGGCCATAGAGCGCGAAAAAGTAGACGAACTCGCGATGGTATTCCATCACTAACGTGGACGGCGATTTTGCGAACTCGCCAAGCGCCTCGCGAGTGGCCGCTTCCACGTCTGCCATCTCGGCTGCAAACTTTTTCTGGCCTGCTTCGAACCGAGCTTTTTCGGTGGGGCGTAAAAAGATGAGCGCCTTTAAGAGCCCATTGGAGGCCTGTGACAACGCCTTCGGCGAGAGATTGAAATGAGGATTTCCTTCAACGTGGAGATCGCCTTGTGATCGATCCACAGCGCCGCTTGGCTTTTCCAGAACATCGACGAAGTTTCCGAGTTCGACATTTCCCGGGCCGCCTCGTTGAAGTGCTGGCCGTCCCGTTTTTGAAAGAGCACGGTTAAGCCACGCGGATTCAAGTCCAAGTCCTGCAGAAACGACGAGATCTGACTTCATCAATTTCAAAATAAGCGCTGGCGTCGTATCGACGAGGTGAGGATCTTCGATGCCTTTGAGTAGTGACGTCGCTTGGACCGAGTCGCCGCCAATTGCCTGCGCCATTTCAGCAAACTCGGGCAAAGTGGTTGTGACTTTGAGTTGATCGGCCGTTTGTGCGCTCGCTCCGTTCACGGGTGAGGCGATCAAGGAGCTGCAAAGCACTAAGAAAGCGACGACTCTATTCATCTCAGTCATCATCTCAGTGATCATCGCGGGGTTCGCCGACCGTCGCCTGGCGAAGTGTTGCATTGTTCAAGCGCACGGCCCACAAACGACCAAAACCTTTTCCGGGCGCTCCGTTTACATCCAGCGCAGAGTCAAAGAAGGGTTCCTGATTGGCGCCGTCTTTCATATTCCATACAAGGATGTGAGCCTCGCCGTTTTCGTCATTGTGCACGTCGAACCCGATTTCAAATTCCGTGTTCGGCTGGATTCGAGAAAAAAACTGCGACCAGTCGTCCTGATTGTTTCCGGCCTTTGCAATGACTTTCAGCTGGGCGGAGCCGGCGGGTCGGGAAAGTTCGATCTCGATCCCATTTTGCAAACTATTTTGCAAACCATTTGCCGTGCGAATCGCAAATGCAATTAATTGAATTGATCCGCCTTCTGCGAGGTCACCGCGAATTACAAAGTGTCGACCGGTCTTAACGTCGGAAATTGGCTCGCGAGCGATCAGTAGTCCGGATCCAGAGAGAAATCCGTCGGCTCCTGTCGTCGACAGTCCATCGGTAGCAGGTGTTTCGAATTCCACACCAGCTAAGCGAGTGATTTTCTCAGCTGGAATGGCGGATTCTTTGTCGGGGTTTCTTCCGCCGCTGCAACCGATTGCTGTTGTCAGTAGGAAGAGTGCTAAGAGAGCCGTGAAGGCTGAATTTCGATTTTTTTCCACTTTTATTTCCTCGATGTAACTAGTTGGCGGGCTCGTTGGGGCCTGCTTTTCGCGTGCGATGGCAATCGTAGCTTCCGCCATGAAGGTGGCAGCTGAAGAGACTCATTGCCGGTGTCGCCGGATCGCCGGATGTGATTCGCAAAGTCATATCCTCGCCGTGCTGCCAAACTTTAAGTTCGAGGACCGTTTCGATTTTACCGATGCGGCTTTCAAAAATGGAAAGCGCAGATTTGATCGCGGAGACGAACTCGCTTCGATCAATGAGCTTCGCTGGAAGTGTGTGAGGAACTGGCGCGAGTGTTCCTTCATCATGGCACATGGCTCCCTCAAGCTTTCCTGAACCATCGAATTCGCTGTGACAATGAAATGCCTGAACTTGGTAGGTAGTTGCTGAAGCAGCTTGGTAAACAGAGACTTCGGCGTTGTCCGAATCGACACTGACTCGGTAGGCGAAATCCGTGCTGACCGTTGTGAGGCTGAGTGCTGCCGTGATTGCCAATTCAATGAAGTTCATAGGCCTTCTCCTTTGAGGTGCGTTCGATGAAACTACCTGACAAAGGGAAGGCGATCAATCTTTTTGCAAACAGTTCGCAATAAAGAAAAAACTACTGATTACGAGGGTTTCCAATGGGTAGCAAGATGTTTGCGCCCTGGCTGCCTTGTCCGCCGCCAACCACCAGTGGTGAAATCCCGTTCCATTTTTCCACGATTTGTAACTGTACGAGACCGGGGCTGTCTTGAAGGGCGCGGCCACGGACGCGAATGGCCTCGGCTTCGCCTTTTGCTTTGATGATCGCCGTGTTGGCTTCGATCTCTGCTTTTTGTTGAGTGAATTTTGCTTTTGCAGCCTCTTGCTCTTGCACCATTTTCGATTCGATCGCCGTTTCTAATTCTTTAGAAAGCGACACATCCTGAATGACAAGATCCTCAATGATCAGTATCTCGCCGACCTTTGCTTTTGCAGAAATCAGCGCCTTGGTTTTAATTTCTTCGCGTTTCTTCACGATCTGTTCAGCGCTTTGTAGGGCGGTGACTTCCTTTAGTGCTTCTGAAACACGTGGGTAAATCAAACTGTCGAAGGCGTCGCCAGAGTACTCTTGAAAAATTTTGACGATCGAGGTTTCGGGCACGCGGTACAGCACGCGAATTTCCGCTTTGATCTGTTGAAGATCGCTTGAGTAGCAATCGGCACTTACGGTGCGAGTGGCCTGCTTGATTGAAACGTTGACGACAGAAGTAATGAAAGGCGCTTTGAAGCCAAGACCTTCCGGAGAAAAAACGGGCGACACTTTTCCTAGGGTGATGAGGACGCCTCGGTGGCCCGGCGGAACCACGTAGCTACTGCTGAAAAGAAGAAGCACTAAGAGGCCGAGGCCTATGATGATTCCATTGAATTTACCGAATCCCTTTAGGAATTCACTGATTTGTGTAGCTGGATCCATTTGGCTTCCTCCTGAAGATTAAAACTCGCTAAAAATTTCTTTTACACTTTTCCGAAGTTCATCGCGTCCGTTTCGCTCGAGGATATTGCCATGATTGACGATGATGCGCTCGAAATCGAGTGCAAGAATCTGGCGATACGTTTCAAGCAAAGCGGGTCTGTCTTTGGTGAAAATCCACTTCAGAGCGCGTGTCGGTCCAAATCTTCCACCGACTTTGTTCCATCCCATTACGACTTTTTCGAAGCCATGATAGACATCAGGCATGTTGAACGCCAGATCGGTCAAAATCAGCGTCTTGCTAGGGCGGTGCAAGAAAATCGCCTCTTGGATCGAAGTTCCTTTCGACGGCAAGTACAGGAGTTCGTTGGCAAGCTCTTCGGGAAATTCCAATTCCGTGTCAAAGGCCTCATGTCCGGCCTTTTTGAAGTCCGCCAATTTTCGTCCTGGGACAAAAAGTGTGGCGTCTGGAAACTGCGTTTTCATCCATCCCGCGTCAGAGGTGTGAAAGATGTTGGGTGCGACGATCAAAGAGACCGTGCCGAGCGATTTCAGCCAGTCGAGATCATGTCGCCGCAAATGAATTGCATTGTGAATGACGAGCCGACCGTCAAGTAAGCGAATCACGGTCATTCGTCTGGCAAACTTGGTACGCCACTCTCCTGTGATCTCCCAAAGGCCGGCGTCCAGTTGGCGAGGGGCATGGTAGCTAAACTTGGGTTCCATTCGCTGGGTGTCTGGTTGTGTCCCTGTTTGTGCTTTTCGCATGGTCCTATCGTTCATGAAGCTAACGCACATTGCAATGCCGAAATACCTATTGAGGGCGGGTGCTTATGCAGTCATCGTTTCAAAATGGGTCAGCTGAATTGGAAGAATTCGCGGGCCCTTGTTATTCAAGCGACTTAGTGTTAAATTGACACTAAGTTCACATCCCGTCCGGAGGAAAAATGAATTCCATGACCTCGCTCTACCGACAGAATCTTTCGCTCCTGACAGACTTTTACCAGCTAACTATGGTCTACGCGGCCTGGAAAAATGGACCAGCGGCGAAGAAAACCGGCGTTTTCGATCTCTATTTTCGAAACAATCCCTTCAAAAGCGGATTCGCGGTCGGATGCGGTCTTTCGTCCGTTATCGATTTCGTCGAGAACTTTAAAATTACGAGCGATGACTGCAAGTACCTCGCTACATTGAACAGTTCCGATGGCAAGCCGATGTTCGAGGCGGACTTTTTGAAGTTTCTTGAATCCGTTCGGCTTGAGATCGATATCGATGCAATCGAAGAGGGTAGGATCGTTTTTGCGAATGAACCCATGCTTCGCGTGACTGGTCCGATTTGGCAGTGTCAGCTTTTAGAAACGCCATTTTTGAACATGATGAATTTCGAAACGCTGATTGCGACAAAAGCGGCCCGAGTAAAAGAGGCCGCGGGGTCTGCGCAGGTTTTGGAATTTGGCCTTCGTCGTGCGCAGGGAATTGATGGTGGTTTGGCGGCGGCTCGAGCGGCCTACATTGGCGGCGTCGACGCCACTTCGAATATTCTCGCTGGAAAAATCTACGGCATTCCTCTTCGCGGTACGCACGCGCACAGCTGGGTAATGTCGTTTGATACCGAAATGGAGGCGTTCGAAAAGTTCGCAGACGCCATGCCGGGAAACTGCATTTTTCTCGTCGATACGTACAACACGCTTGAGGGCGTTCGGAACGCGATTGAAGTTGGAAAGAAAATGAAAGCAAAGGGTCAGAAGATGCTAGGCATTCGCCTTGATTCTGGCGACTTGGCATATCTCAGCGCGGAGGCGCGCAAGATGTTGGATGCCGCGGGCTTAACAGATGCGAAAATTGTGGCCTCCAATGATCTCGATGAAAATCTGATTCAGGATTTAAACTATCAAGGTGCAAAAATAGATATTTGGGGTATCGGCACGAAGCTTGTGACCGGGTACGATCAGCCGTCGTTGGGTGGTGTCTTCAAGCTTGTCGCGATGAAAGACAAAGAAAGCGATGCGCAGTGGAAGTACCGAATTAAGCTGTCCGAGCAAATCGCGAAAGTTACGACCCCGGGTGTTCATCAAGTCCGCAGATACTTGGGATCCGACGGACTTTTAGGCGACATGATTTTTGACGAGCGATATCCGCCAGATCTGAAGAGCCAGGTTATTGTCGATCCGCTAGATCCAACGCGACGAAAAGATTTTTCTGATTTTTCAAATTTTGAAGACCTCCTAAAGCCAGTCGTTCGAAAAGGAAAAGTCGTTGTTGCCGCCGATCAATTTGATCTCGAAAAAATTCGAAAACGTCGGGCTGACGATATTCAAAGGCTGCATCCCACCATCAAACGATTTCTCAACCCACATGCGTATCCCGTCGGCCTTGAACTGGGTCTGCACAATTTAAAAAGTGAAATGGTACTCGAACGTCGAGGTTTCAAAGTATGAGCACAAAAACAGATCAGCCGACAGGACTCATCTTCTCGACAGCGCCATATCAGTATCTCGCAAAAGAAATGCTAGCGATCTCTCGCGGGTTTGAACTTGGGGAAATCGAGACTCGCTCTTTTCCAGATGGAGAGCGGTACATGCGAGTGGTTTCAGCTGTTCGCGGGCAAGACGTTATTTTGATCGGTGGAACAATCAACGATGGTGCGACACTTGATCTCTTTGATCTTGCTTGTGCCCTTGCAGGGACGGGCTGTCGGAGTTTAAAAGTGATTGTTCCCTTTTTTGGGTATTCAACGATGGAACGCGCCGTAAAACCGGGTGAGGTTGTAAAGGCGAAAACCAGAGCGCGCATTCTCTCTGCGATTCCGATCGCTCCATTTGGCAACGAAGTACTGATGCTTGATCTTCATTCAGAGGGGATTCCCTTTTATTTTGAAGGGCCAGTCAAAACACGTCACGTGTACGCGAAGCCATTGGTGATCGAAGAAGCGCGTCGTTTGGCAGGAGGGCGTGAATTCGTTCTCGGCGCGCCAGACGCCGGTCGCGCGAAATGGGTCGAGTCCTTGGCAAATGATCTCGGAGTGCCAGCAGCCTTTGTTTACAAACGCCGCGCCGCAAGTGGTGAAGTTTCACTTTCGGGCGTCAATCTTCCCATTAAGGGCGTCGATGTCATTATTTACGACGACATGATTCGCACGGGGGGATCCATTCTCCAGGCAGCAAAGGCCTACAAAGACGCCGGGGCCAATCGAATCTCATTGATTTCGACTCACGGTCTGTTCACCAATGGTGCGCTCGAAAAAATTCGGCACAGCGGACTGATCGAAGCGGTCTCTGTGACGAACAGTCATCCCGAAGCACTGATAGCGAAAACGCTCGATAAAACCGGATTCCTCAACATTGTTTCTACGGCTAAGCTCTTTGTCGAAAATCTGAAAGGGGCCTACGATGCTCATGCTTAAAGCGGCAGGCGTTGCACTCAATCAAACTCCGTTTGATTGGAAGGGCAACCGGACAAGAATTCACAAAGCTCTTGAAGAAGCGAGAAAGCAAAGTGCGGTGGTGGTCTGTCTCCCAGAGCTTTGCATCACTGGTTACGGCTGTGAAGACGCCTTCTTTAATCCACACCTTCAGGAAACGGCCTTGAAAGAACTCTTTGATCTCGCTCCTTTGACCAAAGGGTTGGTCGTCGGAGTCGGACTTCCGGTTCGTCACAAGGGAGTATTATTTAATACGACGGCCCTACTTGTGGACGGTGTCGTTCGAGGGTTCGTGCCGAAGAAAGCATTGGCAGGCGACGGGGTCCATTATGAACCGCGGTGGTTTAAAGCTTGGCAAACGGATCGCGTCAGCGAAATAGAAATTTCCGGGAAATCCTATCCGTTTGGCGACATTCATTTCGACATTGGTGGAGTTAAAATTGGTTTTGAAATTTGTGAAGAAGCTTGGGTGGCGCACCGTCCAGGGGCGGCATTAGCTAGGCGAGCGGTCGACATCATTCTGAATCCAAGTGCCAGCCACTTTGCTTTTGGAAAACTTCAGGTTCGCAGTCAGTTTGTTTGCGAAGGTTCAAGGGCCTTTAATGTTGGCTATGTTTACAGCAACCTCATCGGCAATGAAGCAGGTCGAATTGTCTATGACGGCGGTGTCTTGATTGCCGACGGCGGAACGCTTGTCGCACAAGGCCCGCGTTTTTCTTATAAAGACGTCGAAGTAACATCGGCGTGTCTCGATCTCGATCGAAACCGAGTAACAAGAGAACGCACGTCAAGCTATATGCCAGATCTCAGCGAAGCCGGCGCTTCGTGTGTGAAGGTAGATTTCAAAATTCCGAAAGCCAAATTGGAAGTTCCGGAGCTTAAGGTTTCCAAATGGGAAGAGTCGCCCAACTTGAAAGCCGAAGAGTTTTCTCGGGCGGTTGCTTTAGGACTTTTCGATTTTCTAAGAAAAAGCGGCCAACACGGTTTCGTTGTTTCGCTCAGCGGAGGACTTGATTCAGCCGCCGTTTCGATTTTGTGCCGAATGAGTCTAGATTTCGCGGCTGATGAGTTAGGCTTTTCGGGGCTCATGGCGAAACTTTCTCACCTTAAGTTTCAACGGCCGCCTCAAACAGTGGATGATTTGGCAACGCAGTTAATTACCTGTGCCTACCAGGCGAGTGAGAATAGCTCAACCGCGACACGGGAAGCGGCAAGAAAGATTGCCGAAGATCTTAAGGTCACGTTCTTTGACTGGTCGATCGAACCATTGCTGAAGGAGTATCGCAGCCTCGCAGAAGCTTCGATTGAGACAAAGCTCAATTGGAAAGACCACGACATCGCACTTCAAAATATTCAGGCGCGGGTGCGTGGTCCTTCGATCTGGATGATCGCGAATCTGAAAAATGCACTTTTGCTTGCGACAAGCAATCGTTCTGAGGCGGCTGTTGGTTACGCAACAATGGATGGCGACACGTGCGGGGGAATTAGCCCAATCGGTGGAATCGACAAAGCCTATTTAAGAAAGTGGGCTAAGTGGTTAGAAACCGATGGTCCATTGGGAATTCGGAATTTTACGTCGATCGCAAACGTCACGAAAATTCCGCCGACCGCCGAGCTTCGGCCACAAGACAAAAAGCAAACGGATGAAGATGATTTGATGCCCTACGAAGTTCTGGACCAAATCGAACGGTTCGCAATTCGCGATCACAAATCGCCCGTCGAGGTCTTTGAAGCGTTAAAGTCCGTTCAAACCGGATACAGCGATACAAAGTTGAAAGATTGGACCACGAAGTTCTTTAGGCTTTGGAGTCGCAATCAGTGGAAGCGGGAAAGGTATGCGCCTGCATTTCATCTGGACGATGAAAGTTTGGATCCAAAAACGTGGTGTCGGTTTCCCATTCTATCAAGTGGGTTTGCGCAAGAACTTGAGGATCTCGAGCGATGGACTTAACGAAGTATCCTCGTCCGTCCGTTGCAGTGGATCTTGTGGTGTTTGGTTATCAAAACCGAAGGCTCAGTCTGCTCTTGATCGAACGGGGACTTTCGCCATTTAAAGGGATGTGGGCGTTGCCCGGCGGCTTTGTGCGCGAAGACGAAAGTGTAGAAGAGGCGGCTAGGCGCGAATTGAAAGAAGAGACGGGCCTTGAAAACGTATACCTCGAACAGCTCTACACCTTTGGCGAACCAAAACGCGATCCAAGGGGACGGGTGATTTCCGTTTCGTACTTCGCACTTGTGAAACCAGAAGATCACAACCCCGTCGCCGACACGGATGCCGCCAAGGCGAAGTGGTGCCCGATTGCTGAACTTCCTCAGTTAGCTTTTGATCACGCGGATATTATTTCGATGGCTCAAAGGCGTCTCAAGGGAAAGATTCGCTATGAACCGGTTGGGTTTGAACTATTGCCGAAGCTTTTCACGTTGACCCAGCTGCAAGACATCTATGAAACGATTCTTGGTGAGCAGTTAGATAAAAGGAATTTTAGAAAGAAAATTCTCAGCTTTGAGATTCTCAAGGAAACGGACCGCAAAGTCGAAACGGTGCCCTATCGTGCACCCACACTTTATCGGTTTGAGGTTTCGAAATATCGAAAGTTAGTTCGCGATGGTTTTCGCTTTGAACTTTAGGAGGCCCATATGAAAGCCCTGATTTTAGTAGATCTGCAAAACGATTTCTTACCTGGCGGTGCCTTGGCCGTATCGAAGGGCGATGAGGTTTTGCCGGTTGCGGTAAAAATGATGAAGGCAGGCTTTAAGCACATCATCGCGACACAAGATTGGCACCCGGCCAACCATGGAAGCTTCGCCTCCAATAACGCCGGCGCCAAAGTTGGCTCAATGGGAAAGC
>JAXMMN010000251.1:0-3687 GCA_034366485.1 Bdellovibrionales bacterium | reverse complement strand
TTGATTTGATAGGGCGCCGCTTGCTGGGACAAAAGACCCAAATACTGCTGTTCATCTTCTGGCGACAATCCTGCAGGCATTGGAAGAGAAAGAATTTCGGAATAGAAACGCTCTGACTCCTTAGCTAAGAAATCGAGACTCACCAACTGAGTTGTCCAATCACCACTTTCGACCGCTTTTCCAGCCGTCTTTTCAAGATTTTCGATCATTGCGATTCGAGCTTTTAGAGTTGCTGCGAGCTTCTTCTGTGTTGAACCATCGACCACGTGCGATGCAAATTTCGTCTTTTGTGCAGCAACCTCATCCAAAATTACCATTCGCGAAAGCAATCGACCTGGATTTGTTCCAACGATCCCCTTTTGAGCAAGAGCCGCTTTAGCAACTTCAACTTTGTCGAGTTTTGCCGCGATTTCGAGAGCAAGCTGACCGTATAGATCCGGCTTCTTTAACAGTACTTGCTTCTGCTTTTCGAGCTCCTTCAGTGGTTCTTTTGACTCACGAACCAACTGACTAGCAATCGTCAGCTGTTTGTCTTCGTCTTTCGAAACACCTAGGTATTTAGAAAGGTAGGGACGCGTGTCCTTGTTGGCGAGGTCCGCATACATAGCGAGCTTCAGCAGCCGCTGATCCTCAGGAACGTCTTTCGTTGGCAAAAGCTGTTCAGTAGTCGCAAGCGCGGTATCAAAATCGAGGATCAACTCTGCAAGCCAAGCTTTGCGAGACAATGCGTACTGTTTATCCTCGGCTGATGTGCCTGCGAGCTTCAGAAGCTGATCAGCTGAGTCGCGAGCCTCTGCGAATCGTTTCGTTTTTTCTGCAAGAATAAGTCGGTTCTTCAAGAACGCAATTTTGTCTTCAGGCGTTGAGGTAGAAAGATCAAATCTCGAAAGCACCGTCCATGCTTTTTCAAGATCGGCCGCTGGTGCGCCGTCCGCTGTTGTTGCAAGAGCTGCCGATTGAGTTAAAACCGACTTTCGAGCAACTTTTGCGTATTCGGGCGCCTCTTTAGGAAACAGACCAGCAAAGTCTTTCGCCCATTTTTCGATTTTTTCGTCATCTTTCATAAGAACGAGAGCATCCAACGCAAGATCTGCCGCTTGCATTCGAACTTTCAATGCGTCCGGTGATTTTGCACCTGTCATGAATGCGATCGCTCGCATCTGTTCAGACGCAACAGGATAATCTTGTTTTTGGTAGGCGATATTCGCCTTTTGATAAAGGACTTCTACTTCCCGCTTTTTGTCGAGAGAGAGTGAGAGGTAGGAATCATAAGCGCTCACTAAGAGCCCGCTGTCTTTTGAGATTTCTGCTGTCTCAATTGCCCCAAGAAGAGCGTTTTCGAGGCCTTCAACTGAAGCGTTCTTGTCCTCAGCTTTAACTGCCACTTTTGCTTTCGCAGAGTAAAGCTGTGCGCCACGGCTGTAGAGCGCGACCGCATCTGCATACTCTTTTCGTTCACGACCAACTTGAGCCGACCAAACGGTCATGTCGGCTTCCTCAGGAAATGTCGACAGGTAGGCTTTGTAGGCCGCTGAAAGTTCGTCGGATGGGGCCTTTTTCTCTGCTCGGTTCCAGTCCAAGACGAGCTTTCGAAGGCGCGCCTTCATTTCCTTTGCTTGATCGTCAGCCTGATCGTTCGATGCTGGTCCAATCGCGGTTCCCCAAAGGTTCATCGCTAGATCAAACTCTTGACCAGCTGCCCGTGGATTTTTTTGCTCCATCTCTAACTGGGCGATTCGGATGTGACCTTCGACTTTCAATCGTGGCTTGGACTGACGTTCCTGAGCGAATCTCCAAAGCGCGATCGCACTTTTTCCTTGACCCAATCGTTCAGTTTCACCTGCGAGATAAACGACATTTGGCAGCTTCACTGTTTCAGGACTTAGATCGAATAACATCTTTGCGTCGTCGGTCGTGACCGGACGACGAGCAAGAAATGTTGCAAGGTCTCGCGAAACTTCCTCTTGAATTTGTTTGTCGACTTGAACAACTCCGCCTGTCGCACTTCGCGACGAAAGCTCCGGAGTCGTTAAAACTTTCTTAAGGCCTTGAATTGAGGCCTCTAAATTACCGAGGTTGAATTCACACCCAGCCACTCGATAGGCCGCTAGGCCCTTCGAACTAGATTGAGGAATTGAAAGCACTTTTCCGTAATGGGATTTTGCGGATTCAAAATCACGCTTTTTGAAGCCAAGTTCGGCGAGCGAAAGATGTGCTTCTGCGACAGCTTCAGGCTGTTTGCCGTCCTTGATGACTTTTTCGTAGGTTTCAATCGCAAGCTTTTCCTGACCCGTCATTTGATACAAATGACCGACCTGCGGAAGTACTTTCGCGACCTGGGCATCATTGAGCTTTGGGAGTACTTCTTGATAATAGCGAAGAGCCTTTTTTCTATCCTCAGTTCCGGCGTTGCAAACCGTGCAACCGGCCTGAAGCTCGGCCATTGCTTGCTGGCGCGCACGCTCGGCGTGAAGATCAGCCAATCGAGTTGTCAAAGCAGTACGGGCCCCATCGGCAGGCGCCAATGTCATGTAAACTTGAGTTAACTTATTAATGAGTAAATCGCGCGTTTTCGCATCGGCCAATTGCGCTTTTGCTTCCGTCGCGATGGTTCCAACAGCGAATAGAACGAAAGACATCACCACGATGTTCATGCTGAAGCTGGTCAGATTTTGTTTTGTCCCTCGCGCCATAGACGCCCCCTTTATTTCCACTTCGTCGCCGATCACTTCATCACGACGGCAAACTTGATATCACTGAAACCCGCTTGAGCAGATGCTTGAACAATTGCGCTCAACTGTTCAAACTTCGCACGACGATCAGCTTGCACCGTCAGTTGCTCAGGAAATGGTTCCCCTGGTCGATTTTCCTGATGAGTCTTGCGAAGATCTAAGAGCGCCTGAACCAAGCTGTTTGGTGTAACTTCTAGATCTTCAAGGTAGAGCTTCCCTTCTTCAAATTTAACAACTGGATTACGCTCAAGCGTGTCGCCGCTCGCCTTGGGAAGTTCCATACCTTTACCAACCATGAGGAGCTCGCCTGTCGACGAGAAGCTCATCAAAAGGAAAATGACAAGGATCGAAAAGGCATCGATAAGCGCCGTGAGAAGAAGGTCCGCTACGATGTTTCGCTGCTTTTTATCGCCCTCAGGAGCCAGCACAGATGACTCGTGAATGATGCTGTGAAAGGCAGAAGTTTTTACGATACTGTTGTTTAACATTGTGAATCCCCTCGCCGCATTAAAGTGGCGAAACTCCTAGGTCGATCATTCCCTGCTTCTTGAACGAATCCATCACATCGATGATGGCTTCATAAACTGTTGCGGCCTGAGGCTGAATGAGAACGGTCGTTAGAGTTGGCTCAGCGTTCTTTAGCTCCAAAGCTACAGCTTTAAGGGCCTCGAGATCTGGCTTACCTTCTTTTCCTGGAACTTTTGCTTTTGCCAATTTCGCAGGAACTCGCGCATCGCGGACATCGAGCACGACATCCCCTTGACCATTAATTTGTACCCAAACGGTTGGCTTTTTCGCAGTCTCGCTGGCTGGTTGGCCACCAACAGCCTGCTTCACGTTGAGCGCGCCCACGTGAAGCCAAACTGCCGTCAAAAGAAGAAAGCAGATACAAACTGACAACAAGTCAATTGCAGGAATCAGGTTAATTTCAAACTCAAGGTGCTTGCGCTTCTTG
>JAXMMN010000250.1:0-4128 GCA_034366485.1 Bdellovibrionales bacterium | reverse complement strand
CCTGAGACTGATGCAGTTAACCGCACATAAGCAGTAGTTACAGGAATTGAGCCATGCGGCCTGCAATAGGCGGCCACTTTAAGTGTCGTTGTTTGGCAGACCGTTAAAAAAATCGACGGCAGTAAGTGGCCTATCTTCTTGAAAGGACTTCAGAACGATACGTTCTATTTTGATACTGAAGTGTTTGATCTGCTAAGAGTACGGCAATGCGTTTCCTAAAAGTTCTTATCGTTTTCTTTCCCATTTCTTTCTTTGCCGCTTCGTTGTCGGCGGCGGATCTCGAATGTCATGAAAAAGAAATCGACTACCGAACACGTAAACCGTTTGCCTCAAAGGAAGTGCATCGAACGGAGCAAAAAAATTGGGATCTCGTGAGTCGGCCGCAGATTGATGTGTTTGAGCTTTTGCAGGCATACACTGTTTTCAGACTAGAGCGCACGCGTGCATTGGCATTGAAATCAGACAAGGCAAAACACTGCTACATTGGATGTGCGGTCAGTCTTTCGACGAGTCCAAAGGTAACTGACTATCTCGGATGGCTAAAAGAGGATTTGGATTTATCGGATTGCGATGGCGGAACGCTGTTTGAGCCAGCTGATCAAACAGCAACTTCGCTTGGTGCGCGGCTTGGTGCTCGCGACAAAAAAGAATGCGCCCTCTATTGTCGAGATCAGTTCACGCGCCGAAAGAATTGAGAATTGATGAGGACACCGTCGGTAAGGTTGGCCTTGAAGACGTGAACCTCTTTAATGCCGAGTCCTTTCATAAGTCCAAGTACCAAAAGCAAGTTTGTTGATTCAGTATCAGCGAAGGGACCAACGAGATCCTTCGAAGTACGGCGAATAAGTTTTGGAATTTCCTTTTCTAAGACAGCTGTATTCACAGGATCTGCTTCAGCTAGGCGCAACTGATTTCGAATTGAGTTTCCGAATACTCCTCCAATTCCCACAACCTTCTTTTTGACTTCAAATCCTTTCGTGCTCGAGGCCAGCCTGCTGGCGTAGTCGCTTGCGTACTTGATGGCGGTGGCGGCATGTTTTTCCCGAATCGGGTTAGGGGATTGCGCAGTGGTGCGATTTTGAATTTTGGTCAGAACATGATTTTTAAAAGACACAGAAGCAAGGTGTCCGCCAATCATTTTAACCGGACCAGTTTCATTGACCAATTGAAAGCTTCCGCCTCCAATGTCGAACGAAGTGAATTCATTCGACTTTAGCCGTGAGGCTAAACCCGCTGCTTGATGACCGAGCTCCGCCTCCTCTTGCTGAGTGATCACGGTGAGCGAAAGATTCTGGTTTGAAAGAAGTTTTTTGAACTCCTCAATATTTCTGGCATCACGGGCCGCTTGCGTCGCGACCAGAGCAATTTGTTTTGCTGGGACACCATTGCGAACGGCCTGATCGGCTAGCGCAACGATTTTGTCACTGGCTTCATTCATAAATGTGGAAGGAAGATTGCCGTCGCTGCCAATATTTTCCTTAAATGCGATCGCCACTTGGTCCTCTTTGATGACTTTCAATATCTTTGGTTCGCAGGTGTCGACGACAGCGACTTTGATTTTGGTCGACCCAGAGCCCACGTCCATCGCGGCCCGAATGTCTTGGCATTTTTCAGACGGGTGGCCAGCGTAATTCTGTTCCAGTTTCGAAGCACAGCCGCTGATTAGAAATACAGCTATCAGTAGGATAAACTTTCGAGGTTGAGTCATGTCGTCATTAATGACATTCGCCTTTGACGTTTTCAAGTCGAGAGATAAGCTATTGAGTAGCTATTTTCCAATGGCCAATGGTTAATTGCGAAGGAGGCGCCAATGTATCTAACCAACGACTTTCGCCAAATGCACTTTTCCAGGCTGTCGACTCTAGTTTTGTTGGCTTTGGGTTTAACCCTCGCGACGGGCTGTAGTTTGGGTCCATGGACTTCTGAGCAAGCACAAGTTGATCGGTTTCGACATGAGCTGGCGATGACAAATTTTCGACTTCAGCGCTCTCATCTGGAAGAAGTAAAACAGGTCTTTACGGGGTCGCGCGACACGAAGAACGACTTAGAGACTTACAGTGATTTAGTTCATAAGTTTGCAAGTCCTGGCACAAGTCGATTGAAAGATCGGCTTAAGACTTTTGAAGAGATTCAGATCTTTCTAGGTGGCGAGACTTTCGCCATTTGTCTTATGAAAAAGCTGCCACCGATGTTGCTTTGCGATACCTCGGAAACGCCCTATATCGATCGAATTCAAATCGATCAGCCGCTCCCGGACATGAAATCGAGTCTCGATCGGATCTCTGGCAGATAAGAAGACGAAAAAAAACTCAGACTGCTATGCAGTCTGAGTTTCCGAGGTGCGCGACAAAAACGTCAGTTGAATGACGTCCTGCTGACGATAGGACTATCGTCCGCCTTCAATGTCGATTCGGCCTTTTGAACCAAATGAATCTGACGAAACAGCTTCGAACGTCACTTTGGTGATAAAGCGGTCCTGATCACGTGCCCCGCGGCGTTGCGGGCCATCGAAGTCAAAGTAGATTTCTTGGTTTTCGCGCAAATCGAGGTTCACGAGTTCAACGTAGTCTCCATTGCCGAAGTAGACTCTTGCAGATTTGATGTTAACCGAATCATCTTTTGCGATGATTTTAATTCCGTCGAAGCGACCTTGGTGAGTTCCAACTGGAACTTCGATGTATTCATGAACAAATTTGCGAATTCGACCGGTTGAACCCAATGCTTTGTATTGAAGTGGGCGTGGGCGAACTGGGCCACCGCCGATTCCACCGCCACCTGGTGCTTGACGCGTGATGTATCCATCAAGTTTTACCATCGCTGGTGGATCGTGCCGTTCAACACGTCCGGGGCCAGCAAAGTCTGGAGTATCGATTCCATAAAAAGTGATGGCTCGAATACAGCGACCATCGGGGAATCCATCCATGACGTCATCGACGCTTAGCCATTGAGACGCTTGAAATTGAGCGAGCTGAATGCCCGCTGGAGCTACCGGTGGGGGACGACGGCCCGGGCGACCTGGAGGTGGAGCCATTGGAGGCTGACCATCATTCAGATCTAACATATCACCCATTTGTCCGAACCTGTCGGCGCGGGCATATTCAACGAACGCGCGCGTGAGCCAAACGCTGTCGCCTGTCGCCGTAAATTTGATGTGGGAGAGATTGCACTGAAGACCAGGGTTTTGTGACAAATCCAAACGGTAAGTCGATTCGCCACGACGACCGTCGCCGATTTGAATATGGCCGAGATCGATAATGCGACCTTGGCGCTGGCGTTCGAGATTGCGTTCCCAACGTTGAGCTTCGGCAGTCGACGCTACAGATCCCGCTAAGGCGAGTGTCAGCACCGCGAGTGTCGATTTTGATAGTCGGTTCATGTTGATCGATCTCCTTCATAAAGACAGTGTTTAGGTGAGGGGTAAATAAACCCATTTCTTCGTAACGGAGCCCCTAGTTTGCAAGTTCGAGCCCAGGTTTCTGCAGATGAACTTTTTCCCGGATCGATTGCTGGAAAACAGACTTTAAGAGGGCCCGGCAAGCGCAAACCCATTTGCCACAGAGTTTAGAAGCCTCTGCCTTGCCGTGGCTTCATGAAGTAATTTCGCGGTCAAGGGAGGGCTTTTATGTCCACAGTGTCCAATTGCACCACTTCGTGGGACTATTGACCGCTATGACAACTGACTCCTCAAAAGCTCTGCCGAAAACATTCAATGACGCTGGCCTCTATCCACCAATCGTCGCCGTTCTTAAATCGATGAAAATTTCGGTACCGACAAAAATTCAGGCAGAAATTTTGGGTCCCGCACGGGCTGGCCTCGACATCATCGCGATTTCTGCAACGGGCAGCGGCAAAACAATCGCCTATCTCCTTCCTCTTTTCGAAATGTTGAAGCGAGATGAAAAGACGCGTGGTCTGATTTTAACTCCGACTCGTGAAACTGCCGATCAGATCTTAAAAGTTCTAGAGCCATTTGCCGACGAATTAGGCCTAAGCTTGAGTCTCGTGATTGGCGGTCGTTCGGCTGCGAAGCAAGAAAACGAACTGAAAAGTCGTGCGCGAATTGTCGTTGCGACGCCTGGACGTTTGAACGACCATCTCTTGAACAATAAACTACTCTTGCAGGAAACT
>JAXMMN010000249.1:0-3467 GCA_034366485.1 Bdellovibrionales bacterium | reverse complement strand
CATCGTCGATGCTTCGGATCCAGAATTTCGAAGTCAATTGACCGTGACTCAGACAGTTCTCGAAGAGCTTGGCGTCAAAGATGTCGAGAGCTTTCTTATCCTAAACAAAATCGATCGCGTTTCAGCAGAGGACGCATTGTTTCTCAAGCGCGAATTCCCAAAGGCCATTCTATTATCGGCATTGAACACGGATCACGTTGCAGAACTTCGCGGAACTTTGATCCGTCATTTCGAAGCGAAAATGCGAGACGAGGCTGTGCTGGTACCTTACGAATCTCAAGGCATCATCGGCGAGATCCGCGAAAAGGCCAAAGTTTTAAACGAATCGTATGACGAAAACGGAGTGACTCTTAGAATTCTAGCACCTGCCGAATTCGTCGACCGTATCAAAGCCAAAATTAAGAGGGATTATTTATGACATTTAAAACAAGGTCCGCTTTCACCGTCGTGCTTTTAGGTTTATTTGCTTCTTTGACTGTTGCTTCTTGCAGCAAGGGCGGCGGCTCTGGTGGCTCGGGCGCCCCTGGAAAACCAGGCGGCAGCGGAACCTGTACTGCCCAGCCAGCCCTGGAGGCAAACATCACAGGCGGCTGCCGCATTCGAATGGTCAGCCCAACAGATTGTGCAGAGATCGATTTGTCGAACGGACAAAGCTTTGAGTTTGCGTGGACCACTGATGGAACAGGCTGTGAAACTCCTTTCAAGATTATTGCTGCCGGTTCCCCCCCAACCGCAGAAAACTCTGTTGAGCTTTCTATTCCGACCAACGGTGCAGCGATCACTCGCCAAGGTGGCCTCATCAACGTGACGTTGGCAGAGCTTAAAAACTTAGGACTCACGTCACAAAACGGCGAGTTCCACTGGGTGGTAATGAGTTTCCACGGTTCGCATCCGCAAAGTCAGGTCTTCCGAGTGCGGGGCGATTAGCGCCCATCGTGCCCAGCAGGTCCTTTGGGTTTTGCCGAAAGAAGACCGAGTCCTCCGTAGGCCATCTGCAGCGTCGTTAAATCTGTCACCAAGACTGGGCCCGACGCGCCAAATTTTGAAATGTAGAGATCGTCGCCAATATTGATGGCGACATGATTGATTTCTCGATCTCCATACCCAATCAATATCACGTCTCCCAGCTGGATGGGATTTTGATAGTCGATTCGAGATAACGTCCATTGGTCTGTGCTGAACTTTCCGTATTCGTATGACACGCCAGTCACATAGTGCACGAAGCTGTTGCAATCAAAGCGGCATTCAGACCGGATTTCATTAGAGCCTTCGAGACCTTTCTTCGGCGGGCCACCATTTCTGATGTACTCGACAAGTCTCGCTTTCATCGCATTCGGAAGCTCAATGGAAAAACGTTTTCCCCCTTCTTCTGTGCGAAAAATGTAGGCCTTAGCCGTCGGCGAGATGTGATCCATTGGCCCAGGAATGTTGTGGAGACCAAAAGACATAGACCCCGCGTGCACGTTCACCTGACGCGCGCGAAACCCCGCGCCGTCCCCGGTCATTATAGCTGGTAGTTCTTGAAGCGTGATCTCAATGACAACGCGTTTCGTTTTTCCCGGTCGATGGACTGCGAGGTCTTGAAATGCAAACTGGCAAGGGTTTGCCAACGCGCGATCTTGGGCGCCGAATAGTAAAGTCACCACCAGGGCCGAAATGAAATGGCACGGCCAAGAATCAAAGCGCACGGAATGAATCCTTGCACATCAAAAACCATTGCTGGTCCATCGGTGACTTCAGCCGCTCACTCAACGCCTGGCCGTACTTCGCATCGATCACCTTGTTCTCCATCAAATCAAGATGACCGGCACCCTCAACAGAAATCATTTGGTGATTGGGATTCAATGATCGACGGCGTTCGAACACGGTTCGAATTTGAGCGTGATTTGCGAGACCATCCTTCGTTCCTACAACATAAATGGCATCAACGTGAGTCAATGCAGAGGTCTTCATGGAATCAGACTTCCGCGACGTCTTAACGAGATCGCGAACAAGATCCATGTGGATATTCGAAAACCGTGTTGATAGATACTTATCGGTTTTTCGCGAATCGGGATCCAGATTCTCGTAGTTCGTTACGTCCTGAAGGTAAAAGTTCAAAAGAGGAGATGGCGTCAGAGTCGTCGAAAGCCCGGCAGCTTTAGCGACCAGAGAATCTTTTTTCCCTAAACCAAAATCCAAAAAACCACTGCGATCGCCAATCACACAGCCGACACAATAAGCCGCCCCATACATAAGCTTCAATCCTCGAGTCATATGCTCGAACGAAAGCACTGGCGTTCCTAGAAACACAGCTCTCGCCAGTTTTTTCTGTCTGACAGTAGACTTCCTTTGATCAATCTCTGCATTTCCCTCAGCATCGAAGCCCGTGACTCCTTGCAGGTAAAGTTCGAGGGCGATCCCACCTAAGGAAAATCCGCCAAACACTGGCTTCTGCCCGGTTGCCTTGGTGACGTGTTCAACCATTTTATCGACGCCATTTACAAGCGCCGTTAAACCGTAGCTTCCACTGATGCCGTCAATAGCCTTCGTGACTTTCCCGTCTTGGCCGAAACCAGGTTGATTGTATATCCAAACATCAAATCCCTGTTTTTCAAAAAAACGAGCTAACTTTTCTGTCACGCCGTAGGAATTCAAAATCCCATGCGCCAAAATCATCGGCGGTCCGCCGTGTCTATTAAATCGACGACCATGAAATCTAAACTCGCTCACGTCTCCGTCTTGATTGCTTGAGGGCATTTCGGCGTCGAATTGAAATACTTGAGAAACGGCCGTGCCCGGCCAAACACTGACAAAAATCGCCACGGTCAGTGCCATAACAATAGCATTCAAAGTCAGCCGCTGCTGTTGAGTTAGAATAGGACGGCCAAAGGGCCAAAGAAGTGATTTCACGTCACAGATGCTGTGCAATCTCCGGACAATCTCCGGACAATCTCCGGTGCAACCAAAAGACCAATTTCCGTCACTCTCTACTGCGCTATTGTAACTTCACGAGTGTCAGAATCATAACAGGCGAAATCTAGTTTCAAGTTTGATAGTTTGGCGACCATGCTGATTCAACAAACACGACTTTATGTGACCACCTTTATCCTCCGTGTCTTTTCTTTGGGTGCTATCACTTGCCTTTTCGCAGCGGTCTTTTTTAGTCAAACGACAGAAGCCCAGGATCGATTTTTTGAATCAATCGAATATAAGATCCAGGACTCGAAAGCGACTGTCGGAATCGAACTCATGTCCTGGGGAAGCGGACACGTCACAGCCACTGTCACACTTCGACGGGAAAACTCAGAAAAAGTACTAGCATCTATACAAACTCATGAAGTTAAACTGCACGGCAGAACTATCGCATTGCCGACTTCAGGCAAAAGTCTTTCGACACAAGAAAGCTCGTTGCCCTTTGCCGTCAATGGCAAACGATCGGACGCACTCGCTCGAGGCGGACTGCCAAGTCGATACCTCTTAATTTC
>JAXMMN010000248.1:0-13080 GCA_034366485.1 Bdellovibrionales bacterium | reverse complement strand
ATGTCACGACCGCTTATGAGGCGGGTCAAATTCAATTTCCAGACTGGGTTCGGGACATGTCATACGTTGACGTGTTTGTTCTCAATCCTCATTGCTATGAACTCGAACCCACTGATGTTCCAACGGTGCGCGAAAGCTTTGCTTACACTTCAGAAACTGGAATCAGCAAAAGCGGACATCCGTTTCTCGTGTTTCGCGCCTACAACGAAACTCTACGCCGCAGCTTTCGTGAGCTTTTGCGCTGGGGCTCATGGGATGCGTTGATCATTGATGGTTTGGTCTCAGTTGCACCACTTGTAGGAGACTATGGCTTAGACTTTCCTCGCGGACTAAGCTGGGTCGTGTACCGTCAGCGTCCAGAAGATGAGGCCAAGATCAACGATACTCCGAAGTGGTATCAGTTGCGTCGACGCATGGTCCAAGCGAAACTTATAAAGTGGCATCGCTTGATTTCAGAAAAGTCAGCGGAAGTCGTCAAAGAAAATCGCCCGACACTAAAATCGGTGTATGACGAGTTTGCCGATGCAAGTTAGACGACGTTTTTAGTAAAAGGGTTGATCATTTCGTGGCGTTTCTCTTAGTTCTAGCATCCTCCCTGTTTTTTTATGTCTCGCTAGATTGGATCGCCAACTTTCGTGGGTCACATCCTTATTTGCTTTTTGCCTTGCCGGCACTCGCCGCACTTCTCGTTTTTGAAAGAAGAATTTTTAGATTGCGAATTTCTTCTCGAGAAGAAGTTAAAGGTGTCACTGATCTTAACAGGCCAGCGGTGTCTTTGTATTCAGGGTTACTTTTAATATTTCAATCCCTTCTCGTTCATTTGGTGGGTGGATCGGTCGGTCGAGAAGGCGTTGGAATTCAACTTGGCGCATGGGCGGCAAGGTGGGCCGAAGCACCGCGCTGGTATCGAGCGGGGTGTATCGCGACAGGGATCTCTGTTGTTTTTGGTGCGCCTGTGACGGCTACCGCATTTATATTTGAAACGGCTTTGGTGCAAAAAAAGAGATTCGATTGGAAGGAAATCTTGGCTGTCCCGTTGATGGCCATCGGCGCAGATTTGATTGTGCGCGCAATTGGAGTAAGGCACTTCCCATTTCCTCAATACGAACTTTCAACCTTGCAACAGCTTTTGAATTTCAAAAGTTTGATCGTCGTTTCAGTTTTCGTCGTTTTGGTGACGGCTCATAGTGCTTTGTTTCTAATTGCCTCTTCTTGGGTGTCGTCGAAGGTTCCGGGATTGAGTGATCGAAATCTAGTTGTCCGTGCAACTCTGTTTTTAGTGGTGTTTATGGCAGCGGCTTTGTTCTTCGGAGACAAATCGGGGCTGACCGGACTTGGTGCGCAAAGTTGGTCTTGGCTTTACATGAATGACAGCCCTGCGATCGCAATTGGACCGGCTTTACTTCTACTCGCATTTTTAAAAGTGGCGTTTACGGCTGGATTTTCCGGTTTTGGATTCAAGGGCGGAGAAGTGACACCGATGCTCGCAGTGGGCTCGTTTCTTGGCGTGTTTCTTTCGACGATACCGATGGTGTCGACGCCGATTGTTTCGGTCATTGGTTTTTCTGCGGTCTGGGGGGTGTCAGCAAGGCGACCTCTTGTGGCGGCGGCACTTGGCTACGAATGTTTTGGTGGGGCGGCTGTCTTTGCGGGCGCCATTACATATCTCAGCTTAAAGGTGGGAGATGCCATTTTTCAGTCATCTTTGATGAAAAACGACAAAGTCCGCGATGCTTGGCACCGCGGACTTTATGACTGAAAGACATCAATCGATGTAACAACTAGGACTGAAAGCAGCTCGTCGCGTGTTTCCAGTTAACCATCTTCCAATATGTTTCAACGAACTTTGCTCGATCGTTTCGGAAATCGACGTAGTAAGCGTGTTCCCAAACATCCACCGTAAGAATTGGCTTGTGGCCATCTGTCAAAGGGCAGCCAGCGTTAGATGTAGAAACGCACTCAAGCTTACCGGTGTTTTTGTTTTTTACTAGCCAAGCCCAACCTGAGCCAAACGTCTTGATCGCCGTTTCTGTGAACTTATCCTTGAACGCTTGAAACGATCCGAAGTCGGCTTTGATCGCATCGGCCAAAGCGCCCGTTGGCTCGCCGCCGCCGTTTGGTGAAAGACAATTCCAAAAGAAGGTGTGATTCCAAATTTGCGCAGCATTGTTGAACATTGGCCCCGAAGACTTTTTAATAATGTCTTCCAGAGTCATTTTTTCGAATTCAGTGCCGGGAACAAGTTTATTTAAATTGTCGACATAAGCTTTGTGATGTTTTCCGTAATGATACTGAAACGTTTCTGGCGACATGTGCGGCATAAGCGCATCGGTCGAATAGGGTAGTGTTGGTAGTTCGAATGCCATGTGAGTTTCCTCCAAAAAATAGGTCCTTAAGTCGTACTTGATTTCACTTCCGCATTAAAGGCACGACGCAGGGCCACGTTTTGCCTCTTACAGGAGCGCTCTTGTCAAAAGCAAGCGTGCAACCGAGAAATAGATCACAAGGCCCGTGACGTCCACAAGCGTCGCGACAAATGGTGCTGAGGCACTGGCTGGATCTAGGCGCAGCCGGCGTAGAATGAAGGGAAGCATCGCCCCTACGACCGAACCAAATAGTACGACACCCACGAGGCTTACGGCGACGGCAAATCCCACCATGTGAAAGTGTTCCGTGTAATGAGTGGCCGCATTCGGCCAAAGCACGATGCGCAAAAAACCAACGCACGCCAAAATTCCACCGAGAGATAGCCCAGTGATAATTTCTCGAACAAGAACTTTGGACAAATCGGTCAGACGGAGCTCGCCGAGAGCCAGCGAGCGAATGATAAGTGTGGTCGCTTGCGAGCCCACGTTTCCACCAGAGGAGATAATCAGTGGAATGAAAAGTGAAAGTACCACGGCTTTTTCTATTTCATCTTGAAAGCGTTCCATCGCTGTCGTGGTGAACATGCCGCCAACGAAAAGTAACATCAGCCATCCTGCACGCTTTCGAACCATTTCTTTCAGAGGAACTTGGGGATATGGAGCATCAAGAGCTTCCTGGCCCCCCATCTTCTGAATGTCCTCAGTCGCCTCTTCCTGGCTGACGTCGAGGATGTCGTCGACGGTGACGATCCCTTGCATTCGCCCTTCGCGATCGATAACCGGCAGCGCAACAAAGCGTTGCTGTTGAAACACACGCGAGACCTGTTCCTGATCCATTTCATCGGGAACGGTGACAACTTTTTCTTGCATGACATCTGAAATCTTCTTTTCAGCCGCAGAAACAAAAAGTTGCCGCAAAGACATTACGCCCATCAGTCGCTGGCTTGAATCAAGCACATAAACATAGTGAATGGGATCAACGATCAGAGCTTGCTGGCGGACATAGCGAAGGGCTTCTGCCACCAGCATATCAGGACGAACGCGTACAAAGCGGGGGCTCATGAGGCCGCCAGCTTCGTCCTCTCGGTAAGAAAGAAGCGCGATAATTTCGCGGCGAACTTTTTCGTCAATTAGTTGCAGCGCTTCGCTTCTAGATTCTTCAGGAAGTTCTTGAATCAGATCGGCCGCATCATCTGGTGCGAGAAAGCGAATCCAAAGGCGTCGTTCTGCGCGATTGAAATCCAAGAAGAGTCCTGCGTTACTACGGGGGTCCAGCGCTAGGAATAGATCTTCCGAATCATCGGCCGCAAGACCGCGGAAAGTCTGAAGGCGATCTTCAGCTGAAAGATGTGGCCAGGACTCTAAGAGTCTCGCCACGAGGCTCACTTCTTGAGGCTCGATTTCGTTCATCGCCCGTGCTCCTAACTTCCGCTTCTGCCTTTACCATCAATGAAAGGAGCCAGGTTCGACAAGAAAGAATTGCGGAATTTCGACAGAAACCGGTTTCGAGTCGATGATCACTTGGTACCACCCGCGCATAGAGCCTGTCGGCGTTTGCAGCGGACAAAAGCTTTGATACTCGAAAGTTTGCCCTGATTCGATCATTGGTTGTTCACCAACGACGCCTTCGCCTTTGACCTCTTCCTCGCGACCGCGACCATCCGTGATGATCCAGTGTCGTCCGACGACCTGAACACTTTTCGGAAGGGTGTTTGAGATGCGAATTCTATAGGCAAATAGATAGCGTCCTTTTGCAGGATCGCTTTGCTCGGGCACAAATTGTGTCAGAACTTCAACTCGAACACCGTGAGTGGTGGCCTGATCGGCCGATGGATTGTCTCGTGAGCTCATGTTGGAGAGTGTGAGCGTTAAGACGTGGCGCTGTCAAATCAAGCTGGCGCTTAGGGATTTTCGAGTTCCTAAGCGGCCTCAAGCTTGTACCCGACGCCGTAGATCGATTCGATCTTGGTGCCAGTGTCCGCAATTTTTCGGCGAACGGCGCAGACATGGTGATCGACGACGCGAGGGGAGACATGAATTTGATCGCCCCAAACCTGAGTCAAGATCGTTTCTCTGGGAACAATCGCTCCATTTTCACGCAAAAAGAGAAGGAGAAGGCGGAATTCAACCGGAGTTAAATCCAACTCTTTCTTCTGGCCACCTGCGGCTCCCGGTCGGAGATCAAAGGCACGTTGCTTTTCAAGATCCAGTTCAAGAAGTCCTGCACGGATGTGTGACGCGGTGACAGTCTTGGTTTCGCGACGAGCAAGATGCTTCAATCGCGTTGTTACTCGAACCTGGAACTCTACAGGATCGAAGGGTTTAGCGATGAAATCTTCGGCGCCAAACGTAAATCCTCGAACGCGTGTGTTTACAGAGTCATAGGCCGTCAGCAAAATGACAGCGGTACCTTCCTGAAGGCCGCTTCCAAGAAAATCAACGCCGTTTCCATCTGGAAGATCGACATCCAGAAGAACGAGATCGAATCTCTTTTTCTCGTTTAGTGCGCGACGGGCATCTGCCAAAGTCGGAGCCCAGAATACCTGGTGCTCTTTTGACAAGAGTGCGGTCACCATATTTCGAACATCTTCGCTATCATCTACCAAAAGGAGATTGGCCATACCAGTCCCTCCAGAATCACATATCGGAAAAGAGCCTCGAAAAGTTAAGCCGCAAGACCTAGGTCGAACTAACCCTGGAAAGTGCTCCAGCAAAGGATTTGGCTAGGGTGTAGACGGTTCACTGGCCGTGTCGCTCGTGCCGGTTTTAAAGCTAAAGCCCACAAGAACGATCAATGAGCTGCCCGGAGAAAACCGATGGCGAAAATCAGTCCGAAACATAAATGGACTGTCAGGACCACCAATCGGAAGTCGTAAGCCCCCGCCATAATGCCAACCGCCACTTGTTCGAAAGGCTTCTTCCTCAAGCCCCTTGAAGTGATCGATATGAAAGCCCAATAAAAAATGAACTGGCAGATCAGCGGCTTGATCGTCTTCGGAATTCATCGCAAGTCGGTAGTCGAGTCCGAAGGCGTTGTAAACGATGCCATCATTGCGCCCGTGTGCCCAATCGATTTCGAAAAAGCCTTTTGCAGTTTGGGTTCCGTAACGAACGCCCCACGTGTTTTGAATTTCTCTCACTTTTGGGATTCTGCTGGGGAGCAGTGGTCCAAAGCCAATTCCGACTTCAGATTGCGCTCGTGCCTCGCCAGCGAAAAGACCGATGCCTGAAAAGAGCGATACGATCACGGTTACAGCCGCTGCTGTTTTTGAGATCATGGGACTTAAAACTCGCCAAACTAAAATCGTCACCGCAAACCCTAAAATACCGATTCCAAGAAAATGCATCTTGTAGCCAAAATACTCGGCCGATACTCCTGAAAGTGATGAGGCAAGTGTTTGCGAAATCACGACGAAAGAAGCTTGAATAGCATAGTCGCTTGCGGAATGACCTTTGCGGCAGCGATCCATCATCGCGGCGAACAATGTTACCGTTGCCATTCCGCTGATCCCGTTGTCGATCGATGTAGCAAGCGCCACTTTCCATGCTGCCGGAGCCGTTAACACTGGCAGCAGATAAGTTCCCGTCGCGATTGCTTGTGCGAGAGCCAAATAAATCAAACTTTTCATTCGAGAGAAGCGGCTAGCAATCCAACCACCAACAAGTGCACCAATAAGCCCAGCGCCTGAGCCAAACAAACCAATCAATGCACCGATCTCATCCAAGCGATAGCCGTTGTCGACGAGCCACGGCTTCATCATCGCGGAGGCTGCTTGATGACTGAATTTGTAGATAAGTAGTATGAATAGCCACGTGAAGATGTTTGGCTGAAAAACAAACTCTTTCAAATCGCGAATGGGATGGCGTTCAAGTCTTGCGTCGACCCGATCTTTCAATGGCCCGAGCGCTTCGTTTTCGTTAAAGGTAAACGCGGGTAGAGTGACGATCGCCAGCGTTAGCGCCATGGTCAGCATGGCAGCTTGCCAGCCCCACATCGACAACAAGTTCAGCATCACCGCGCCACCAACAATCATCCCAACTCGGTAGCCACCCACTTGAATCCCGTTGGCCCAGCCGCGTTCATTTTTAGCTAGCAAATCCACGGCAAGACCATCGGTGGCAGCGTCTTGTGTTGCGGCGACCAGGTTGCAAACAAGAAACGCGAGGAGGACCACGAACAAAGAATCCTTCGGATCTAAAAAGGAAACCGCAACTAGCGAGAGAATCGAAATGGTTTGCAGCGGAAGAATCCAACTTCGGCGAAGCCCCAAGCGCGGCCAACCGTAACGGTCCGCCAGAGGTGCCCAGAGAAACTTTAAGGCCCATGGCCAAGTAAGTAGCGCCGCCCCTCCAATCGCTGCGAGGCTTGCGTTGGCTTCTCGAAGATAGACTGGCATGGCTTGAGTAAAAAAACCGTAGGGAAGGCCTTGAGCAAAATAAAGACAGGCGAAGAGTGAAAACTTCTCACCGGAGGAAAGTCGGCCCGCACTCATTTGGTAAGCTCATGAAGCCATTCGACAGCCTCGGGCGCTTCGTTGGTAAAGACCCAGTCGATGCCGCGCGCCCACTCTCGGTGCAATGACTTTTTGGAGTTTGCGAAACCGACGCCACAGACTTGGTGCACGGAATGATGTCGCTGCAAGATCGCTTCGCTCAACATAAGCCAGTGGCAGGTGAAACCCTTTAGGCCGCTATTCAGGGTGTAATCTGAAATCTGGGTGGGATTTGTCGTGGCAATTGAAACCAACGAACGTCGAGAGACGCCAAGGCGTTTATTAAACGCCTCAAGCGTTTCCATGTCGAAAGACATAAAGTGATAGTTCTCTTCCGCTCGAAGACCCGAACTTTCAAAGGGCTCCAAAACTCGTTTCAATCTGACGTCGGTAAGGCGATCGCGAGTGTCTTTGATTTCAACAAACAAATGCATCGACTTTCCGTACTCGGCGACGGTTTCAGCGAGAGTCGGAACATCAGCGGCTTCGTGCCGAAGCGTGCTCAATGTCATATTTTCGATTTCTAGGGGGCGCCCAAACGTGCGAAGCAATGTTTCATCATGATGGACGACTGGGAAATCATCTTTGGTAAATCGGACGTCGAATTCCAACCCCCAGATTCCCACTTCACGCGCTCGATCAAATGCCTTAAATGTATTTTCGAGGCAGCCGCGATCTTTCCAAGCGCCTCGATGCGCGATAAGTTTTAAATCTGGCAAAGTGGGTGGACGTTTTTCTACATGCTCGGGAAGCCGACCGATCACCCAGTCGGCAGCTTTTATCGCAAAGTCTAACGCACTATCTTTCGCAAAACCCTTCATGCACCTACATAGTTATTCGATAACTCGCGCGGAGCAAGAACTCAGACACTCTTCTTTTGCCAAAGTAAGTGCTGTTTCGCGGCATTGGGCCGAGCCGGTGTGTCGCACGATGCTTGCCTTTGAGGATTTGCTGCTGACACTGCTCGAAGTGAAGCGGGCTTTACAGGCATTCACAGCATGCTCACGAAGGCCGGCCCCCATCGTACTTGAATTCGTCAAGTAATCGCGTGCACGCATGCGATTGATTCCGATTCCGCCTTTGCTTGGGGAAGACTGGAGAAGCGTGAAGCGGAACGCAGCGACGTCCATGTTTTTCAGAGTACAGTCGCTGGCGCTGTCGATGTTACCAACGCCGAACGGGTCCTTCTCGACGTCCTCAACCATAATCACGTGACCTTTGATTGAAATGATATCACCAGCCAAGAGGTGAGCGTCTTTTGTGAATCGAGCATGCTCCAAACATGACAGTCCGTTTCTTTGCGGATCTGCCATCATCGACGAAGAGACACCTTTGATTAACGAAGCCTTCAGGCTCGATTCCTTTTTAAGTTTCAATCCGCTGACGGCATAGGCCGTATACACGAAGGCCGAACAGTCAATTCCAAGCTCTTTTGACCCAGAGCCAGCGCTTTTGAAAAGATCGATGAGCTTTTCGTTCGCCGACGTCGTAAACGGCTTTCCGCCGTAGTCATAGATCGGCGGGGATTTGAGAACATCATGGCAAGAGGGGAGTGGGCGTTTGTAAGTTCTTAAGTACGGATGGCTTGCGATCATGCGCTTTAAATCTTTGATCTCTCGCTTGAAGCCCGTGCCGCTGGAATGTTGACCGACGATTTCGATTCCCTCGATATTCTCGGTTTCGTCTCCAAGTGGAGCGTGTTCACCGGCCTCACAGCTTTGATATGCGACAGCGACAGTTTTTAATCCACCGTAAACAGGGAGAGCTTTTGTTGAGCGCCAAAATTCGAGGAGACCACTGCTAGTAACCGGGGGTGTTGCTACTGGGTCCACGGGGGGAGTTGAAACACAGGCGACATCGACGATCCCGGCGTTTTTTGCGAGTTCATTGAGATCCGCAAAAAGTTTTCTAGCTTCATCGACATCAGCAGACTTTTCCGCTGTTGTACGATCGCCAATTTCTAATTGTGCCACGCGCTCTAACCAAAGCTCGCGATCTGCGCCTGAGAGAGTAGATTCTTGCTCGAGATTTTCTGCGGCTGTTTTTTTGGAGACCAGCGAGTCGTTGTGCCGGGCGACGACATTTGTCAGTCGCGTAGTGAGTTCAACCAGCTGATTTTGATTTTTTTCCGAAAGTCCGGCGAGGCGTTTCGATTGAGGAAGTTTTTTTCGCAACGACTTCTCAAGTTCTGCGGCCGTGGGTGGATGCCCCGTGAGTTCAATGTAAGCGGTGAAGGCTGACCACATACGATCCTCAAACGTCTTGCAGCCTAATTCCTCTTCGACATTATCGACAATCGAACTTGTGACTGGCGAAAAACCATTCGAACAAGACGTGATCGTCATTGCGGTCGACATTGCAATCGGTGCAGCGATCGTTGTTTTGAGTGCATTCGAAAAAAACTTTTTTGTTTTCTGATCTGATGTTTTTCGCATCCGTCTAGAATCGTGGAATTCGAGGAAACTGGCTTGCAGAGCGGCGTCCAGCCGGACTACTTCCGGACAATGAGCGGGCTTTCGGGGGTGGTAAAACGTCTGGTTTGAAACAGAATTTTTAAAGCCTAGGCCTCGGCCGTAGAACTATTTTGCCTAGCGATCTCTCATCTGAATGGGCAAAAAAAAACCACCGGTCGCATTGGCGACAGGTGGTTTTTCGCTTTTCTCTCATTCCTTTACGGAATTCGAAACTACCAGCTGGCTTTAGTAACGCCTGGGATTTGCCCGTAGCTAGCGAGACGACGGAATTCGTTTCGGCAAAGACCGAAGTCACCGATGAAGCCACGTGCGCGGCCAGTCAGTGCGCAGCGATTGCGTTGACGTTCTTTTGCAGAGTTTTTTGGAAGTTTCTGAATAGCGATTCGAGCTTGTTCGCGCTCTTCGTCAGAAATTTTCATGTCGATGCACTTTTTGCGAAGTTCCGCACGTTTTACGGCGTGTTTCGCAGTCATTTTCTTACGCTTAATCTCTTTCACTCTCATCGCCAAACGAGCCATCTTCGCTGATCTCCCTGAATATGAACCAATAAAATAAAAACGAATCTAAAAAGTACTAATCCAAATCTACTATTCAAAAGCTACTAATCTAAATCTACCAAACTGACGCCCGAGCGATCGGTTCGATCGTTCGAGTTTTCGTCGCTTGAAGCTGAAGGCTGAGGTAACGCCGTTGGATCTGCAACGACCCATTGGTACTCAGCCACAACTTCTTGCGCAAGGAAGCCGCCAGGATTAAACGAAGCCGCTCTCGCTGGAGCCCCTTGTTTGTCTGGCTGAGCCGAAATCACCGGCCTCACCGCCTTAGCAGCCTCTTTCGAAAATATGGCCCGTGATTCTGCTAAACCACGGAATATCCCGACGAAAGACCCGAGATACTGACTTATTTTTCGTGCCGGGTCAAATCCGATAACTTGATCTTCGAAGCCTTCAGGACTGGCGAGCAAAACATAGGGATCGCCATCCAGGTTATGAGCGAGGGAAACCGCCTCAGAGAGGCCAAACGGGGCCGAAAACGCCATCGTTCGACCAGTTGCGCACTTGTAAAAAACAATAGGGTTTTCGACTAGTTGCCCTCTGGAAACCAAAGTTTCCGGAATGAAAATTAGCTCCACAGGTGAAATCCGAGTCATGCAGCGGACGTTTTCGGCAGAAGTTTCAGTTCGACCAGCTTCGTGATTGAAGGTGGTCAGAAGTTTCCCCCGGGTATCGAAAAATGCGATGGCGGTGCGCTGTTGCGGTTCAACCCGGTGACCAAAACGTTTAGCCGACAGGGGATGGTAGGCCACGGCAATCATACCGCCCTCCAGTGGGCTAATCTCAACGGCAGCACTGCCAATTCCAAAGCGTGCTAAGACGTCGCCCTTACGCGAAAGAATCCAGGTGTTTTCTTTGTGAGAAGAATCAAAGGTCGTGTCGCTGACGAGGATATTACCGTCCGGAAGGCCACGTACAAAGGGAAAGTCCGGATTTTTCCAGTCAGCAGGAAGAGCGACGCGTTTCGTTCCAATGAAAAGGCTTTGACCGAATTCGTTGCCTTGAATCGAAAGCCAGGAGTTCGTGTCGAGAGAAAAGGCGGAGGCTTCAAACTCTGGATCGGCGGGGCGAGCGTTTCCTAGGTTCGGTGACAGCGGATCGAGATCCACGTCGCCGACGACGCCGATATCGAGCTCGAAATCGAGCACGCCACGTAGTAGGCCGACTGGTTTTTTGCGATTCACTTGATCCGAACCGCCACTCATCCAACGAGACATAATATCTTGTTGTCAGTTGGAAGCGGCGGTTCGGTCAAGGATTAGCCTAAAAACGGTGGCGTGCTTGGTGCCGGCCGACTTGAACTAGGCGAGAACGAGCCCCAGAGACCCGTGACCTGGTCAAGCGGCGGAAGCTTCAGCCCTAGGCTGATGCGCAAAACATCAGCCAAATCGTCAGCAAATTCGATTTGCATCGACTTTTTGATCTCCTCGGGCACATCGCGAAGATCCTTTTCGTTTTTTCGCGGCAGAATAACCGTTTTTATTCCTGCTCGATGCGCGCCGATAATTTTTTCCTTCACGCCGCCAACGGGGGTTACTTGCCCTCGAAGCGTCACTTCGCCGGTCATTGCGATCTGAGGATTCACAGACTTCCCCGTCATGAGCGACGTGAGCGCTGTCACCATTGCAACGCCAGCAGAAGGTCCATCTTTTGGAATTGCGCCTGCCGGAACGTGCACGTGAAAATCGCGCTTTTCAAAATCAATCCGTTCCGCCACTTCAGGCAGCCGGCTTCGGATTAAGGTGAGGGCAATCTGAGCCGATTCCTTCATCACGTCCCCCAATTGTCCCGTCAGCGTCAGTCGTCCACTTCCTGGCATCGAGCTCGCCTCGACAAACAGGATTTCGCCACCGACGGGCGTCCAAGCGAGTCCCGTCACGACTCCAGCTGGGGCCATTTGCAAAGTTTCTTCGTGATCAAATCGCTTCGGCCCAATCAATTCGTCGAGATCGGCTACCAATGGTTTGATCGGGAACTTTTCAGCCTTCGAATCTGAACCTGATTCAGTATTCGATTCCGATACATCGACGACCGCTGTCGCCAGCGCTCGAAGGAGAGACGCAATCTGCCGCTGCAATGTGCGTACGCCTGCTTCTCTGGTGTAGCCATTGATGATCGCTTTTAGGACGTCATCGTCGATCGCGACCTGTTCAGGCTTCAATCCATGCTCATCGAGCTGTTTTGGCAGGAGATGTTTTTTTGCGATGCTCATTTTTTCCTGAGACGTGTAGCCACTCAAATCGAGAACTTCCATTCGGTCCAACAGTGGGCCTGGAATTCCTTCTAGCGAATTGGCTGTCGCGATGAACAAAACTTTTGAAAGATCATAGGGAACATCGAGATAATGATCGTGAAATTTACTATTTTGCTCAGGGTCGAGCACTTCAAGAAGTGCCGCGGCGGGATCACCACTAAAGCCGCGTGCAAGCTTGTCGATTTCATCCAAAACGAAAACCGGATTCAGTGCGCCAGCCCGCTTGATTCCTTGGATCACGCGGCCAGGCATTGCTCCGACATACGTTCGGCGATGGCCTCGAATCTCTGCGTCGTCTCGTACGCCACCTAAGGCTGCGCGAACAAATTTTCTTCCAATCGCTTTTGCAATCGACGCCCCGAGGGAAGTTTTTCCCACGCCCGGGGGACCGACGAGAAGAAGGATCATGCCGCGTTCGCCGCCACGAAGTTTCATCGTCGCTAAGTGCTCGATGATTCTTTTTTTAACTTTTTCGAGTCCCTCGTGATCGGCCTCCAAGGACGCACGTGCTTTCTTTAGGTCGATCTCCTCAGTCGGCTCCGCCTCCCATGGAAGGGCAGTCAGCAGATCGAGATAGTTTCGAATGATGTGAGTCTCTGGCGACTGATTTGAAAGTCCTTCGAGGCGTTTTAGTTCTTCAAGCGCGACCTTTCGAGTCTCGTCGGGCATTCGGGAATTTTCGATTTTGAGACGATAGTCTTCTGCTCGGTCAGAATCGGAGGCTTCGTCGCCCAATTCTTCACGAATGGCTTTCATTTGTTCTCTTAAAATTGCATCCCGTTGGGTTTTGCCAAGCTTCGTGTTCAGCTTTTCTCGAATCTCGCTTTTCACCTGCAGTTCAGAATGAACGCGATTCATGATGTTCGTGATTTTCTCGGCGCGAACGTTTCGATCGGCTTCGGCGAGCAGCGCTTGCTTCTCGTCGATCGAAATCTCGAG
>JAXMMN010000247.1:0-6907 GCA_034366485.1 Bdellovibrionales bacterium | reverse complement strand
AAGACATCGCACTGAGTGCCGGACCTACACGCTTTCTCGAACCAAGTGCCATCGCTTTTCTCGGGTACAAGCTCCACAAAATCGAAGTTTTGTGGTGTTAAAGATTTTCGAAACGCTTCGAACTCGTTCGAGGAGTTGAGTGCCATAGAACATATGGTTTTCCGAGTTTTTGAAGCCGCCTCATTCGCGTAACATAAAACGACAAAGGCGATCATCGTCACAAAAACTGTTTTCAAGGTAGGGTGTTTCAAAAATCGACCTTTTCGAGGAAGCGACCGAATGGTCGTTGGCACTGAGGTAAGGCATTAATCGGACCCAGCTATGAACGTGTCAGATCTGCCATTAAGAATTTTTTGAAAAAACAGGAGAATTTTTTTCTCGGTGGTGCCGTAAAAGGGCGATGTGTGGCCGCTGAGCTATTAGTTTCTCTTAAGGGGTTAACAACAATCTTTGTTTCACGAGTTTTCGTTCATCGCGACTAGAACTGTCACTTCGTTCGACAAGGGGTGAAAAGATGACGTTGCAATCGACTTTGACGCTTTTGACTTTGCTCTCCATCGGTCTTTTTTCGACAGGGGTTTCCGCAAATCCTCTTGAGGCCGAGCGGCTAGGAAAGGCTTGCCAATCGACGCTGCCAGTTCTTGTGATCGACACGTTTCCGCAGGCTGATTTGGGCAATTTGGAAGGATCACCAGACGGTTCAAGCATCGACGAATCAGCACTTTTGACCAACCCAAAAGGTCGAATTGTGGATATTGATGGCGATGGCACGCCGGACTTGTTTCACGGTGAGCTTGTCGAACTGTTGGTACAGCAAAGCGGGCACACGACGAAGCGTTTAAATTTAGATGGCAGCTTGTCCCTCCCAGAATTGGCCGAAGTCTTGACCCCTGTTGTTCAATCTATTGAGAGCGGAAAAGAAAAATACTCAAGAATCAATTTTTCTCAAGAGAATCCGCTGAAGCTTTCTGCCTTTAAAACTGATTTGTTTCCCAACGACCCGACTTTTCCGGAAATCACAGCCGCAAATATTCGCGCTCATTCTTACCGAATTCTTGAACATCTTTGGACGGAGCGCGAGGATCTCAAGGTCAAAGAACTTTACGAATTGTTTGGCAGACTTGAGAAAGCAGGGGTTCCCGTCGTAGTCGCCGGCGGCAACTTCGGACCTGGTTTCGTAAACCTATTTTCGATGATGCCAGGTGTTTTGACAGTCGGTTCGATGGACCACAAGTCGAGAAAACTCCTTACTTCTGCGGACAACGATTACGTTCGATGGTGGAAGACAGGTGTGGTTGTTCCGGAAGAAGTTTCGGATGGAATGGATCTGAATGGCGATCAAAAACCAGATGTTTTGACCCACAAGCTATCCCGCGGAACTTCTATCGTGAAGCTCTACAATGGCAAGCTTGCGAAATCGACAGTGTCGTCAATAGCAGAAGACTTCATCCAGTGGATCACGAGGGCGGCGGGAATCGGTGGATTGGTTCCTAACGCGGCTCTCAACGTCATCGATGAGGGGCTCTATGAAGTTAAGGGTCTTGTTGAACTGCCGACTGTCACTCCTGGAACGGTTCGTCTGTTTACGTCCCTTGGAACTTACGCATTAAAACGAAAGGATGGGCCACCTCGCATTTTCTTTGACGAGAAATCTGATGGTACGCTTTTATTCGATCCCAAAGGAACGGGGTCAGACAAGCAGCGAACTCGAATTCCCGGAACGAGCTTCGCTGCGCCCATCATTTGCGTCGGAGTATAAAAGTAGTGGCAAAGATTTTTCGTATTCTTTTGGTATTCGTCGTTTTCGTGATCAGCAATCGCGGGCTTGGACTGGAGTCTGCCGAAGCTTCTTCTGGCTCAAGGCCGAAGGTGATCTTCATTCCCGGCTATTACGGATCGAAAATTTCGGAATCAGTGGATAAAAAAGGAAGGCCAAGAGGCGAAGTCTTTCTTACGCTTTCGAATATTCTGTTTGGCTCAAGTCGATTGCAATTAGAGGCGAAGTTAGATTCTTCGCCTTCTCTAGTTTCAGCGGGAATTTTGGATTCTGTTTCGGTCATTCCCTGGCTTTATTCGATTGATGGATATGGAGACACGGTCCGCCGAGTAAAAAAAGAAGCTGGGAAGTTTGATATTCGGGAATCAGAAGATTTCTACGTGTTTGATTATGATTGGCGGCTGGACCCGATTTCAATTTTGAAGCGATTCGACGAAAAGCTGATCGAATGGAAATTGGACTCTAGCAAAGAGGAAGTTTACATCGTCGCGCATTCGATGGGTGGCTGGCTGATGTCCTATTGGCTTCGATATGGCTCACAAGCTCCGATGGGTGCGATAGAAAACTGGTCTGGCTTAAGCCAAGTGAAGCGCGTGATGCTTGTCGCGGCGCCTTTCCGAGGTACGCTCTCCGTGTTTCGAAACTCCTTTTGGGGAGCTCCTGGAATTCCGAATGATACGTTTCTCGGGGCAAATGTCATTTCGAGTTTTCCCTCAACCTACTACCTCACTCCCAATGAAGCAGAGTTTCACTCGCCATCAGGTAACCTCGTTACACTGAATCTTAAAAGGCCCGCCGATTGGATTGAGAACCGCTGGGGAGCGCTGAAAGATCCCAAGTCATCTGAGGCGAATGAAATCGCGACCACGGCATTTGTTGAATTCCATGTTCAACAGTCGGCGGCATTTCAAGAAAAAATTCTTGCTCCGCTTACCGCAAAGTCAGAGCGGTTTTCTGATCGTCGAATTCAAATCTATATCGGCGAAGGATTTCCGACGAACGAACTGGGCCTTCAGATCAGCGATTCGCCAAAACGGTTTGCCTTTACTGCCAAGCAAATTCGAAAATCTGCTAAGCAGGCAGCCCAGGTTGTAACTGATGTCGATGGCGATGAAACCGTTTCTACGGCGTCGGCTTCGGCGCCGCCGTACCTTGTGGAACTTGGGGCTGAAAGTTTTAAGCGGCCGGCGGCACATCTCTCGATTCTTCGAGACGACGATCATATCGATTGGAACAAGTTTTTTGAAAACAAGGGAGCGCAATGAGATTTCTAGCCTTAATACTTTTACTATTGGTTGAGCCAGCGTCTGCTTCCCGCGAAACATTGGCTCTTGGTCGTAATCTCGACACAACATTGTTAAACGAGGCAATCAAACTGCCTTCTAAAGATTTGATCAGCTACATCGAAAAATCGGGCGTTCAGGTTTACCTTTATCCTTCAAGAGCGAAGCGAAATCCGCATTTCGTTGAAGGAAGACCGGTTTCCGCAAGACTTCGTGACGAGCCAATGCTGAGAAATCTATTTGAAGATAGCGGTGGAGGTTCTACGGTTGCTGATGCCGGGGTTTTCATTCCCAAAGAGGACTCTGATCTTGGGCACTACGGAACTTTTATCGTACTGGCAGAATCAGCAACTGTTCACACACTTCTTCATGAATTTGCACACTTCGTTTTCTATTCGACCGAGGAAGCAAATGCAGGAATTGATAGTGTCCGACTCGACAAATACACATTGGCAGGAAAGGCGTGGCGTGCGCATCGAAATCTCATGCTTCAGATGGGATATGGTCTGCAAAACTACGTTTCTTCAGATCGGTACAAGCGAGACAATCTCGTAGAAGCTGTTCTCTTCGACTTTAAGTACGAAACTGAGCGTGTTCATTGGTTTGTCGCCGAGGAAGTGATTGTCGAGGCGTTGCTTGCTTCACGAGTGGGATCTCGTTCATCAAATCATTTTTCTGAGGGTCGCGTTAAAAAGGGTCAGGAGTACGCCCTGAGAAATATTCGAAATACCCGCGTCGAACTGAGTCGGAGGCTGCACGCATGGGATGAGCTCCGCACTAGCTTTATGCGAACGGCTGGCGCGCAGGCCCATACTTCAGTGGCTGAACGGGAGGAAATTGTGGATTCCATTCCAGTTTACAATTCAATGATCGATGAATCCGTCGCCAAGATCGAAAGCAAACTTACTGAGCTTCAAGCTCTCATTACGAAGGAAGGGTTTCGGCCATGATTTTAAAATCTCATATAGGAATTCATAAGTTTTTAGCGCTTATTGCTGTCCTCGTTTTTCCTGTAATTTCAGCCGCCAGTGAAAAAGTCTGCGAATCTGGAAAGCTGCCCAAGACTTACCGGGGGACCTATCTGGATGTTTCCACAGTAGCTGGGACAAAAATTGAACTTACCGACTCGGTCTATCGATTTTTAGATTCTGGCGGGGAGATGCAGATTGCCGCTTGTTTGGTGCAAGGTTTTAGAGTTTTGACGATCACGGACGCGTCAAACCCTGATTCGGTGGAAAATGGCGTTTTACTAAAGTCAGAATCGGGTAATCTTGTTTTGATTGCTTTAAATCGAATGCCGACCAATGATTGGCCCAATAGAGTGTCTGACCTCATTCGAGCTTCTGCGCCAACGATGGTTCTTCAAAAAGCTCGGTAAAAGAGTTCAGCAGGCAGTCGAGGAGTTACAGTGGCGCGATTCGGTTTTGTTCTTCTACTTAGTTTAGTGAATGTAGGTTGTTCAGTGTTTGGATCGCGCTCAGAGGAAACGCCTAACTACAAAGTTGAAAAAGTCGATGGCGACAAAGAGATCCGTCAATACGGCTCTTACGTTGTCGCCAAGACGGAAACCACCGGACAGTACGAATCATCGCAGAGCGAAGGATTCAAAATTCTAGCGGGCTACATTTTTGGCGGAAACAAAGCGAAAACCAAGATCTCGATGACGGCGCCAGTTGAGCAGGCGAAGTCCGAGAAGATTGCCATGACAGCTCCTGTGGAACAAACGAAGTCGGAGGCTGGATGGACCATGACGTTCATGATGCCATCGAAATACAAAATCGATGAACTCCCAACGCCGAATGACCCAAGAATTAAGTTTGAAGAGATTCAACCAAAAACGGTTGCGGTCATTCGCTTTAGCGGATCGCGAAGTGAAAAAGCCAACGCTGAGAAAGCCGCCGAGCTTCTTCAGTGGATTTCATCCAAAGGTGAGTACGAGGTCGACGGGTCGATGAGATCAGCCGGGTATGACCCACCGTGGACCCTGCCGCCATTCCGTAGGAACGAAATGCTTGTCGACGTGAAGAAGAAAAATCCTTAAAAATTTCAATTACTTCAATTATTGGTTCCGGATCCAGGTCGTCCCTGGCTTGACAGACGTCTTTTTGGGTTTCATACTTAACTAGTTGGTTAATTAACTGGTTGGTAATATGCAATCGAGCGATCATCTTAGTCAGACATTTTCGGCGTTGGCAGATCCGACGAGACGGGCGATTTTGGCACGGCTCTCAAAAGGGGAAGCTAACGTTTCCGATCTCGCCGCCCCGTTCTTGAAAACTATGAGCCTTCCTGCCGTCACTAAGCACCTCAAGGTCTTGGAGAACGCAGGCCTCATAACAAAGTCGAAAGATGCGCAATGGCGGCCATGTCGCATTAATGCAGCTCCGTTAAGGGGTGCCGTCGACTGGATGGAAACCTACCGCCAGTTCTGGGAAGAAAGCTTAGATCGGTTGGACCTCTATCTTAAATCAGTGCAAGTAAACGAACCTCTCCCCGCAAAAAAAAGAAGAAAAGGAAAACGAAATGGCGTCAAAACCAAAACCAAATGAAATTCGAATTGTAAGAATCTACGACGCCTCAGTTAAAACTGTTTGGGAGGCTTGGACAGACCCCGTTCAAACCGCGAAGTGGTGGGGGCCGAGAGGTTTTACTTTGACGTCACACTCTAAAGATCTTCGTGTTGGAGGGATTTGGCACTACACGATGCATGGACCAGACGGAACGGATTATCCAAATAAAACCTATTACCTTGAAGTCGAGAAGTATCGCCGTTTGGTTTACGATCACGGCGGATATGACGATCGACCTCCCGTATTCCGTGTGACAGCCACTTTCACGGATGTAGATGGAAAAACGCAGTTGGAAATGATCATGGCGCTTCCGACCGCAGAAGAGGCAGAGAAAACTAAGAAGTTTATTAAGTTGGCAGGTGGTAACTCAACCTGGGATCGACTTGCCGAGTATCTTGAACATGAATCTTCGGGCAACGAAATTTTCGTCATCAACCGGACCTTCCAAGCTCAACAAACAAAATTGTATGAAATGTGGACGGATCCAAAGCACTTAGCGAAATGGCTTCCGCCGACTGGATTTCAAATGGAATTTATCCGCGCGAACGTCAAAGTTGGCGGGAGTTCCTTTTATAAAATGGCAAATGATGCGGGCATGAAAATGTTTGGTCGCATGGAGCATCTGAAGCTCGACGCTCCTCATTGTCTTGAATACACTCAGCAGTTTTGTGATGAGAACGAAAATGTGAGTCGGCATCCAGCTGCGCCGACCTGGCCCGAGACCATGCACACGAAGATTGTTTTTGCGGAAGAAGAGCCAGGGGAAACTCGTGTTTCAATTCGTTGGTCGGTTGTCGGCGCCTATACGGATGCTGAACTTCAAGCCTTTATCAAAGAGCGAACAGGAATGACCGCAGGCTGGACAGGTTCCTTCGATAAACTCGAAGCCTACTTGCAGTCATGAGACTTCAGAATGGCGATACGGCGATTTCGCTAGCGTGTCGACTTGGTGTCGGGATCGCCCTGGTGAAAGCACTTTTAGTGGCTACGTCGATTCCATCGGCAGCGAGATCGATTTGGTTTCCAATTTCTGGATTCGCAGCAGATTTTTTAGCTACCGCGGTATTCGACATCGCTTTCGTTCTGTTTGCAGTTTTATTTGTGGTCGCCGGCGAAAAACCGAAAACATTGTTGATTGGTGCGGTCGTCGTCTTGGTGGTCTGGCTAGGAAGCTATTCGACCATGGGGGCCTTTGTTCCTCATTCATTTTTAAGCCTCCTGTTTTTTTACGCTGTTACTCGTTCACAAAATAGCTCCAAGCAAGTTCAGATCTCAGC
>JAXMMN010000246.1:0-5644 GCA_034366485.1 Bdellovibrionales bacterium | reverse complement strand
CGATGGAACCGACTGAACGAGCTCTTTGATTTTTTCTTGCGCCAGCAAAGTTCCATTCGTCGTAACCGTCACACGCTTGAATCCAAGCTCAAATGCATACTGAATAATCTCAACTGCATCTTTTCGTAAAAACGGCTCGCCACCAAAGGGATTGAAAGATCGAACGCCTAAACGCTTCGCACTCAATAGAATTTTTTTGATTTCGTCTGTCGCCAACTCGCCCATACGTTCGCGCTGATCAAAGTCCCAGCAGTAGGTGCAGTTCAAGTTACATTTTTTAGTGAGAGAGATGGTCAGGATATCGGTGGTGATTGTTCTATTAAAAAGCCAAGACAAGTTGAGTTTCAAATAGTGAAACTCCTCTTCCCATTCGTCTTTCAACTTTCGTATTAAACTTCTGTCATCCAAACTCGATTTTCCGTTTCAAGCTAAATTGCAAAGCGCCTCTCAAGCGTAGCCCCAGGTCCACGCTTTCGCAAACATGACTTGGCGCACTGAGGACGCCGTTCCACCGAATCTACCCAGACGCAAAGGAGTTCAACCTGTACGCGAATATGAATCCTTATCCTGGAAGAGGCGGCCGCGCACAAAACTTGTTCGGCAATTTTTTGAGTTGAGTATTCGTCAGATTGACGATTCGATGATTGCCTATGACGCCTGCCACCCATTCGGAAGAAACTCTTCGCCTACCTCCAATGGTCCACCTTGTTCATCTTCCTCAATGGAGCGTCGAGCAGCCTCCGCTTGGGATCGCTTACCTATCGGGTTTCTTAAAATCAAAAGGCATTCCCAATCGTCAGGTCGACTTCAGCGTGCAGCTTTTCGCGGAACTACCCGAACATCTAAAGTCGATCATGCTCGGAGCCAATTGCCTCAACTGGATCCATGAAAAAAACTATTTGAAGATCATTCGCCCAGTTATCGAAACTTGGATTGAAAAGTGGGCCCAAGAGCTAGCCTCTTCTCCAGCAGAGATTATCGGTTTCACAATGCTGACGACGTCCAAACATTGCACTCTCGACGTCATCCGCAGAACGAAGCAGTTAGCTCCAGATAAGTTCATCGTTGTCGGCGGGCCTCACGCGACCCGATATGAAGGCGGCCCCGAGATTATTGGGTTTCCAGATGTCGACATTGTCGTGCCCGGGGAGGGTGAGGAAGCATTCTTCGAAATCGTTCAGGCTTACAAGCAATGCCAACCATTTGATTCCATAAAAGGCCTGCTGATCAAAAAGTATGGGCAAGTTGTCGATACCGGAGAACGTCCACTCATCAGCACAATCAGCGATCTGCCCTTTCCAGAGTTTTCTGGATTCGATTTAAAACATTACGAACCCCTCACGTTGCCGATCTTGGGCAGCCGCGGCTGTATCTACAAATGTGCGTTTTGCTCGGAAACCGTTCTCTGGCGCCGTTTTCGATTCCGAACGGGCGAAAATATCTTTCAAGAGTTCAAAAAACACCGCGAAGAACTCGGCGTTCGCAACTACTACATCGTCGACTCACTTATAAACGGAAACATCAAAGAGCTGGAAAAGCTGTGCGACCTCATCATCGAAAATAAATTGGATGTTTCGTGGAGCGGAAAAGCGTCGATTCGGCGGCAAATGGTTCGCCCGCTGCTCGACAAGATGCGCGCCGCTGGCTGCCATGGTTTAGACTATGGCCTCGAAAGCGGGTCCGAGCAAATCGTTAAAGACATGAACAAGGGTTTTGATCTTCCAACTGCGCGCCAAGTTTTAAAAGACACGCACGAATCGGGAATTCAGGTTGGGGTTTTTCTTTTGGTTGGCTTTCCTACGGAAACAGAAAGTCACTTCAACGAATCACTCGCGTTCCTAGAAGAAATGTCTCCATACATCGATCGGATGACACCCGGATTTGGCATGGGTATTCAGGCAGGCTCGGACGTCGAGATCCATCAAGAAAAATACGGGATCACCTGGAAAGATGGAGATTGGTATTCAAAATCCACGACTCCACAAATTCGAGACGAACGACTTCAAAGACTAAAACAGTTTGTTTCTACGTTAGATGTTCAATCGACATAGCATTCATTAGCGAAAGAAAAACGCCACGTTGAAGCTATGTGGTTCTAAATGTCTGAACGTCGACGTCAAAAAAAAACCCGACTGGAAATCCAATCGGGTTAGAAAAAAAACGCCGGCATCGCGCTACTCTTCCACAGGGTTAACCCTGCAGTACCATCGCCGCAAGCGAGCTTAACTTCTGTGTTCGGAATGGGAACAGGTGTGGCCTCGCTGCTATTGACACCGGCAAATCTAGATCGAAATTTACTTCACTCTCACGCTCACTCTTAATTTCTTAAGAGTGGAACGCTCTGAGCTTCATACTGCGTGTTCTACACTATTTTGCTCGAATCTGCCACCTGTTTAACCAGGTGTCGCTCGAACTATTCAGATAAATTTTGGTGATTCTTAGCTGGGACTATTCATCGATTACATTAATAAAAAAAGCCGCACGACTATTAGTACGGATCAGCTGAGCAGATTACTCTGCGTACACCTTCCGCCTATCAACCTGGTAGTCTCCCAGGAGTCTTTAGAAGCCGAAGCTTAGGGAAATCTCATCTTGGAGTTGGCTTCCCGCTTAGATGCTTTCAGCGGTTATCCATTCCGAACGTAGCTACCCAGCTGTGCCGTTGGCACGACAACTGGAACACCAGAGGTTCGTCCATCCCGGTCCTCTCGTACTAAGGACAGGTCTCCTCAAATTTCCTCCGCCCACAGAAGATAAGGACCAAACTGTCTCACGACGTTCTGAACCCAGCTCGCGTACCACTTTAATTGGCGAACAGCCAAACCCTTGGGACCTGCTCCAGCCCCAGGATGTGATGAGCCGACATCGAGGTGCCAAACCTCCCCGTCGATGTGAACTCTTGGGGGAGATAAGCCTGTTATCCCCGGAGTACCTTTTATCCGTTGAGCGATGGCCCTTCCACGCGGGACCACCGGATCACTTTGACCTGCTTTCGCACCTGCTCGACTTGTTTGTCTCGCAGTTAAGCCCGCTTATGCCAATGCACTCGACGCCTGGTTTCCATTCAGGCTGAGCGGACCTTCGTACGCCTCCGTTACTCTTTGGGAGGCGACCGCCCCAGTCAAACTGCCCACCAGACAGTGTCCCTCGGCCGGTTAGGCCGCAGGTTAGAACTCAAAGACACTAAGGGTGGTATTTCAAGGTTGCCTCCACCTGACCTAGCGGCCAGGCTTCAAAGGCTCCCACCTATCCTACACATAGAGTCTCTAAGTTCACTGCCAAGCTACAGTAAAGGTTCACGGGGTCTTTCCGTCTTTCTGCGGGTACCCGGCATTTTCACCGAGAATTCGAATTCGCTGGGCATCTGCTTGAGACACCGGAGAAGTCGTTACGCCATTCGTGCAGGTCGGAACTTACCCGACAAGGAATTTCGCTACCTTAGGACCGTTATAGTTACGGCCGCCGTTTACTGGGGCTTCGATTCGCGGCTTCGCTTACGCTAACCACTCCTCTTAACCTTCCAGCACCGGGCAGGCGTCAATATGTATACGTCGTCTTGTGACTTAGCACATATCTGTGTTTTTGATAAACAGTCGCTACTCCCATTTCTCTGCGGCCACCCCTAACGAGGTTAGGCACACCTTATCCCGAAGTTACGGTGTTAAGTTGCCGAGTTCCTTAAGCAGATTTAACCCAATCGCCTGAGAATATTCATCCCACTCACCTGAGTCGGTTTACGGTACGAGTACTAATAGAAAACACGCCGAAGCTTTTCTTGGAAGCATGGAATTGCTCAAATTTAGGTCAAAAGACCCATTTTCTCGGCCTCAGTGTTGCCGTGCGGATTTGCCTACACGACCACCTACAGCTTTGAACCCAGAACCAATAAAGGCCCGAGCTATCCTACTCCGTCCCTCCTGCGCTACGCTATTAGCAGTCACGGAATATTAACCGTGTTTCCATCGATTACGCCATATGGCCTCATCTTAGGTCTCGACTAACCCATAGGAGGATTATCCTTGCCCTGGAACCCTTGAGTTTACGGCGTACAGGTTTTTCACCTGTATTTGAACGCTACTTACGCCAACATGATCACTTCTAGTTCGTCCAGCCATCCTCACGATTGACCTTCAGCCTACACTAGAACGCTCTCCTACCACGTTCAGAAAAATTTCTGAACATCCGTAGCTTCGGTAACATGCTTGAGCCCCGTTATATTTTCCGCGCAGAGTCACTAGACCAGTGAGCTATTACGCTTTCTTTAAAGGATTGCTGCTTCTAAGCCAACCTCCTGGTTGTCTCAGTAACTCCACAACGTTCTCCACTTAGCATGCATTTTGGGACCTTAGCTGACGGTCTGGGCTCTTTCCCTCTCGTCACTGGACCTTATCACCCAGTGACTGCCTGCCGAGGTAATTATCAATGGCATTCGGAGTTTGGTTGGGTTTGGTAATCTGGTAAAGACCCCTAGCCCATTCAGTGCTCTACCTCCACGATAAAATTTACTCGACGCTATACCTAAATATATTTCGGAGAGAACCAGCTATCACCCGGTTTGATTGGCCTTTCACCCCTATCCACAGCTCATCAAAGGAATTTTCAACTTCCACTTGTTCGGGCCTCCACGCGGTATTACCCGCGCTTCACCCTGGCCATGGATAGATCACCGGGTTTCGGGTCTATCTCTACGTACTAAACGCCCATTTCAGACTCGCTTTCGCTACGGCTACACCTGCTACGGCTTAACCTTGCACGCAAAAATAACTCGCTGGCTCATTATGCAAAAGGTACGCGGTAACACATGTGTCAGACACATAGTGCTCCCACTGCTTGTAGGCTTGCGGTTTCAGAATCTATTTCACTCCCCTGCTCGGGGTTCTTTTCACCTTTCCCTCACGGTACTATGCGCTATCGGTCACCAAGTAATACTTAGCCTTGGAGCGTGGTCGCCCCGGATTCCCAGCGGATTACACGTGTCCGGTGGTACTCGGGATACTTCTAGAGCTTTTGAGTCTTTCGTTTACAGGGCTGTCACCTTCTATGGCCGAACTTTCCAGAACGTTCTACTAGACTCTCGAGTCTCACATTGAAGTCCCACAACCCCCCATTCAATTTCTTGAACGAGGTTTGGGCTGATCCGCTTTCGCTCGCCACTACTAGCGGAGTCTCGATTGATTTCTTTTCCTCAGGGTACTGAGATGTTTCACTTCCCCTGGTTTGCTTCCTGTAACTATGAATTCATCACAGGATACCAATAAATTGGTGGGTTGCCCCATTCGGAGACCCCCGGCTTTAACGCCTGTTACGGCTTACCGAGGCTTATCGCAGTTATCCGCGTCCTTCTTCGCTTCTTGGTGCCAAGGCATCCACCGCAAGCCCTTAGTAGCTTAAAAAAAGTTTCGATGAATATCCCAGCTAAAAATCGCCGAAATTGATCTGAGTTAAGCGCTCCGTTGCCACCTAGTGACATCCGTACCGTGACTTTTAATGATCAAGTGCTTGCTTAGAAAGTGTAGGAAAACACTTCTTCGCTTTCTTGATCGTCAACGATGCTTATGCAGAACATTTCGCATTTATTTCGATCTACATTTAATTTTCAAAGAACAACTAGCAAAACAAAAACTAAAACGAGTTACGCACTCTA
>JAXMMN010000245.1:0-2630 GCA_034366485.1 Bdellovibrionales bacterium | reverse complement strand
GCGAAACCCCGGAGTTTCGACCTGACTTTCAAAGCGCGCGAGATCGTCAGAACTTACGATCGAGCGACAGCGCTCTGGCGTTTCGGTGAGCGCTTTTCGCCAAAATCCGACGTTTCGCTTGGTGTACTCATGACCGAAATGCAAAAGTGTCTCTTTGGGAAGACTTTTAATCTTCTGAAGGCTCAAGAAAAGTTGTTCCGGCGTTCCCTCGACACAGCGACCACAGCCAAAAGAAAAAAGCGTGTCGCCAACAAACAAATGAGATTCTTGAGTGTTCGATTCTGCACCGATCCCCGTCACGCGCAAAGCAATTTGCCCTTGCGTGTGCCCGGGTATATCGAGGGCATCAATCTGGATAGACGAATCGTCAACAGAACCAGATCTCGTCAAGTCAGACCAACTGTATTTTCGATCCCTTACAAAAGGAAATTTGGGACCCTCCGTCCCTGCTGCTGGTATTCGGCCCTGATCGCCGATGGAACTCCAAGTAGGTACCCCAGGAAAATCCGGAAGCCCATCGACATGATCGTAGTGATGATGAGTCGTGATCGCAGCGGCCATTTTGTAGAGATCACCGGTTTTTTGGCGAATACTCTCCAAGGCTCGAAAAAAAGGTGGAGCCTCACCTGGGTCGACGGCAATTGCAGTTTTGTCGGCAGTGTTCAAAATCAAATACGACAAATTGTCTTTAAGACATTCAACCGGCACGACATGGAGTTTGGCAAACATCAGAATCTCCGAATATGAGACGGCTTTAAGGTTGGCGCGGCTTCAAATCTAGAATGTGAATATTTTTTGGAATAGCGCTTCGCTTTTTTGCCGACATCGCGACCGGAAAGGTACAACAGATCGTCGTTGAAACGCCTCGATCGACTGCGACGTACATGGACGTGCATGAATCGAACATCATAAAGCTTCCAATTCCCGCTCCGCCTATTCCGAACGAAATTTGGCTTCTTGGATTGCTCTGATAGCAGCGGCGAATTCGTTTCATCATTGAGTCAACATTCAATGAGCCAAATAAATCTTGTGCGCCGATCACAATTCGCTGGCCGTCGCTGCCAGCAAAAAAGCGCGGCATTTTTTCCGCATCAATTTTTAGGCCGCCTGCGGTACGAGAAGGACCGGAGTTTAAGTTTTCAAAATCAACATAGGGCGCATTGTAAATAGCATTCGTAATCAGCTCGTCCGCGGCTAGCGTAATATCATAAAGAAGAGATTTTTGCTTCGCAAACTGGCTAGCAAACGTCTTCAGTTGATCAAGAATGTCGGCTTTCATTTCCGGTGACGAAATAGAAATGTTGAGACTTTGATTTCTTGTCTCATCCTCGGCCGTCGCCGATAGCTGGCCAAAAATCATGGACAGGGGGTACTGGATAAAGTCTTTAGGGCGTTCCTGCATCGCTGACGACAATTGGCGCTCTTCGAGGAGACCCAAATTCGATCTTTGAACGACATGCTTAACGCCGTCATCCACGCAAAGATCAAGAATAACCAACGTGGAAAGCTGATCACCAATAATAACCGGCGGAAGCGGACGCGCTCCGTCGAGGTCTGTTGGCGAGCTGATCTCAAGGACCAAATTTGTAGACATCATTTAAATTGCTTCATTTGCTTAGCTGTTTTTCCACTAAAAAATCTTGCGATGAAGGAAGAACACACACATTTGAGTTCCCGTTCAGATTGAATCACCTTGAGACAATTGTAAACTTGCTTGATCAGAGACCTAGGTCCAGGCGTCTCAAGAATGATCGTACCAAACGACAACGCCCAATAACTTAAGAATCAGTCCGGAAAACCGATAATAAACTGTTGAATACGTACCAAAGTCTACATGGAAGGCATATTCTGTGACGTCTTTAAAGGTAGAAAAATCGTCGAAAGCGATTGCCGCGGACTACTCTCTTCGCCTCACTCTTGATGAAAGAACTTTGACGATGGCTGGACTCGACCGGGTCGAGGTGGAGCGCGAAATTTCGGCCAACGACACCGCTAAGCTCATTGAAGGAATTCATGCGGAGGACTGCGTCCATTCATGGAAGAATATCAAACTTAATGCATCCAGCTCGATATTGGATGAACTCATTCAATCTGAAAATAAAAAGCGACCTACTGACTTCTTTTTCTATAAAGCCGTAAGAAAAAATGGCGAGCACACGCTTCTGGCGGTTGGCACCGTCGCGCACAAAATTTCAAGTACCTTTGCCCATGACGGCTATCCGGTCATCGCTCGTTGCTACATTGTGCCGGAATTTCGTAATTACCGTCTTTACATGCCAATCCTGAAGCATAGATTTGAGTTCTGTCACAAGTTTTTCGGCGATCGCTTAAGAGGTATTCACTTAGGAAGTCAAAATCCACGGATCCACTCCGTCGTAAAAAAGAATCTCTTTGAACTTCCCTTCTCCTACATCGGTGACGAATACCTAAGTCAAAAAGATTCCTTCGAACGAGTTTTCGACTACCTTTGGTTTTCACCACAACTTCGCGCCGAGCTCTTCAGTCTTTCTGCAAATCGCACCGACAACCTCGTTCTCCGCGGACTCAACCGGTGCGTCAGAGACATGATCGAAAACAAGTTCGATTCAACTAGCTTTCATCGCCTGCTTAATTTCGTTGAAAAAGCGCAG
>JAXMMN010000244.1:0-1261 GCA_034366485.1 Bdellovibrionales bacterium | reverse complement strand
CATGGTTCGCATGCACTCGAGCGAAATGGTCGACATCGACGAAGCGTCGGCTGGCGACATCGTTGCATTGTTCGGTGTTGATTGCGCATCGGGCGACACGTTCACCGATGGTTCGATCAACGTTGCAATGTCTTCGATGTTCATCCCTGAGGCGGTGATCTCGCTTGCAGTAGCGCCAAAGTCGAAAGACGCGGCTTCGAACTTCTCGAAAGCTCTTCAGAAGTTCCGTAAAGAAGATCCAACGTTCCGAGTTTCGCGCGATGAAGAATCGAACGAGACGATCATCGCGGGTATGGGAGAACTCCATTTAGAGATCTACATCGAGCGCATGAAACGTGAATTCAATTGCGAAGTGATCGCCGGTAAGCCGCAAGTTGCATATCGTGAGACGATCTCGCGAGTGACGGATTTCGATTACACTCACAAGAAGCAAACGGGTGGATCGGGTCAATACGCGAAGATTTCTGGTACGATCGAGCCGCTTCAAGTTGAAGAAGGCAAAGATCCAAAAGCCTACGAATTTGAAGACGAAGTTGTCGGCGGACGTATTCCGAAGGAATTCATCCCTGCGGTTGATGAAGGTTTCCAAGAGCAAATGGTCAAAGGGCCATTGATTGGATTCCCAATCGTCGGCATGAAAGTGACGTTGAAAGACGGCGCTTACCACGATGTCGACTCGTCTTACCTCGCGTTCAAAATCGCGTCGATGGCAGCACTTCGCGAAGTGTACATGCAAGCGGGCCCAGTGGCGCTTGAGCCAATCATGAAACTCGAAACTGTTGCTCCAGAAGAGTACCAAGGTTCGGTCATGGGCGGAATCAACCAACGCCGCGGCGTCATCCAAGGAACTCAAACTCTCGAAGGCAGCGTAACTGTTACTGCGGAAGTTCCGCTGACAGAAATGTTCGGCTACTCGACTGATTTGCGCTCTGCAACTCAAGGTAAAGGTGAATTTACAATGGAGTTCGCGAAGTACTCTCCAGTACCACGCAACCTCCAAGACGAACTTCACAAGAAGTACCTCGAGAAGCGCGCAGCAGAACAAAAAGGTTAACGTTCGCCATTGTCGTTCGAGGCGCGCGCATCCAGCGCTCGCTTTCGCGACGCGGGTCTTCCGGACCCGCGCCCTTCGGGCAAGTCGCTCAAGAGACCTCGAACAACAATAGCTCACTTTGAATGCCCTGGGTTTCGGCCTGGGGCTTTTTTTTTATGGGGCGCGGATTTCGATTCAACTGCATCGAAATCCGCGCAGACAACTCTC
>JAXMMN010000243.1:0-6618 GCA_034366485.1 Bdellovibrionales bacterium | reverse complement strand
CCAGGGTGACCAAAGTTCGGATCGTCATTGATTTTTTTGAAGTAGTCGATGTCGAAGACCGCAATCGAGATTGGCACCTTCAATAGCTTTGCTCGCTTGAAGGCCTCTTGCCCGCGCTGCGCAAGTGCCCCTTTGTTGTATGCGCCCGTCAACGGGTCGCGTTCAGACTTTTCTTGAAGTCGTTCGTGCGCATGCGCCTCTAAACTTCCACGCTCGCGATACTTGAACAAAACGTTGCCGGTTTTGATTGTGTCGTTGTCTTTCAATTTCATCGCCGTCATCGGCGGAATGGCTTCGTCATTCACGACGGTTTTGTTCGATGATTCGAGATCCATGACGTAGACATCGTTGTCTTTCAAAATCAGCTTCGTGTGCGAACGTGAAACCGACTTGTCGTCCACGAAAACTTGCGACGTCATCGACCGACCAATAATCAGCTCATTTTTCTCAATTGGCCATTGCTTGCCGACATAGCCGGCTGGGCCCTCGAGCATCATGATCGACGGCGGCGTTTTGGTGGCCTCCGCGATCCGACGATTCATCGTGGCGCCAGCTGAAATAATCGTTTTCTCGGACTCATCCGGGCTATCCAGCGCGTTGGTCACGGTCACTGATTCATCATCCGTCAAATCATCGGGATTTAAATCAACCGCTTCGTCTGGATCGATCGGCTTCTGATTTTTAAATTTCTTCTGTTGCGCCATCGAATTTATTCTAGTTCGTGCACGGCACACGAACAAGAAGTCGTGACGACCTGACCATGAGTCCTGCCCCAACTGTCGACAGCAAGACCCCGACGTTCGTGCTATTGCTTGAGAGTTTGGCGAGCGATCACTTTTCCGCGCTCGACGCCCGGCTGATCAAACGCGTTGATGTCCAGAATTTCTCCCATGACCGCAATCGTCATTTGCCAAAGCATAAAGAGTGCGGCCATTGACCGCTCATCAAGCTTTTCAGTCGTCAGCGTCGCCGAATGCACATTCGCTTCTGACATCGCCTGCTCGGTCGCGTCGGCTTCCGCCTTAAAAAGCTCAGCAAGGGACTTCCCGACCATGTACTCTTGGCCATCAAACAAGGTCTTCTCTAAAACCGGGCCACCCATTTCAGAGGCGAGAACCCGTTGAAACCAAACAAACTTGTCAGGTGCGCCTTCCATCACTTGCTGCAAAAGCGAATGTTGATCGCACGCGCCCACAGCCGCAATCGGCGTGCTCACTCGCGGCGCTGGGCCTCCGGCGCGATTCACCTTCTTAGCTAGACTCTCGGCCCACAGCTGTTGCCACCAGCCGCCGAAGTCTCGAAGCCCGTCGGAATAGGACCACAGCATGGTCACCCACTCCTCGCGCAAAAAGGCTCCAAGCGACTTTGCGGCCATTTGCGCCACAAGCTCAGGCGATGACAGCGCCCAATTAGCACCTTCCAGCGCGCGATCCGAACGAAGCCCCGCATAAGCCGCCGGCAGTAGACCCACTGGCGAAAGAACCGAAAATCTCCCGCCCACATCGATGGGAATCTCTAAGACCGGCACCGATTCGCGTCTTGCCCAATTGGTCAGCGGGCTTTCTTTAAGCTCAGAGACAACTGTCGAAACGCTGCTCAAGCGCCTGTGTCCGGATTGACGAAGCTGCTGATCAATGAGGTCCGCCATTCCGAGGGTTTCGACTGTGTTTCCGCTTTTCGAAATCAAGACCCAGTGAATGGAGCCCAAGTCGTGAAGGCTTCGAAGCCAATTCCAAAAGCGATCTCCATCGATATTGTCGAGAAACGAAACGGCACCGCGGCCAGGAGGACGCGGTACTGCCGACAAGAGAGCTCGGGTCCCAAGACTCGAGCCTCCCATTCCGATCACCACCATGTGCGTCGATACGCGTGCGATTTCTTTGGCGCGCGCCTCAAGAGACGCGACTTGCCCTTCGCGAGCCGTGAGCCGCGTGAATCCGATTTCATGTCTTGCCATAATGGCGTGAAACGCCTGTAGCGCTTGGCTGACAAGCGCTTTGTCACCAGATGCTTTGGATGGCGGATCTGTAATCTTCAACGACCAGAGCACGGGCGTAGTGGTCGTTTGTTTAGGAGACTGCGACATCCTCTTCAATCCTATGGTATCCGCGCCATTCTTTTAAGCGCCCCCGTGGCCGTCCGCCATCGTCGGGGTACTCGATCAGAACATACGTGAGCTTTGTGATCTTACCAAGTGATTGAATATCCAAGGAAGTGAGGTCTGTCCATGTTCCCGTGTTGAAGTACTCTTTGTTAAGTCCCCATTGTCGGTACTGGTAGACATGAGAGTGGCCAAAGACAACGGTGTGCACGCGTTCATCGTTAAGAACGCGGCGCGCCGATTCACTGAGGTCCGGGAAGATGGCACTTTCAGCGAGTACTCTCAATACACTCTGAAGGGAAATGTGCCTTCGAGGATCTGACCAGAAAATCGCCTTCAAAAAATACAACGTCAGTTTGAAAAACGCGTAAATGGTAAATCTCGGTTCGTTAAAAACGGCCCAGCGAATGAGCGCGTTGAACGGACGAACTTTGTCGACGTGCGAGTGCTTGTGTTTGATCTTCAAAACGAAATCGACAAAGAAGTGCGAGCCGAAAGGTAGATTTAAAATCGGCTCAGGTAAATTACGCTTCAAGAAAAACCGCTTAGGATCAAGTCGATTGGCCGCTTCATGCATGTGCCCGTGCTCGACATGAACACCGTCGAAGAAGTAAACGATGTTTTTATAGCGAATGTCCGTTCCAATCGCCTCATTGAACACTTGCCGTGTGGCAGGCCAAAGCATGGCTTGGTCATGGTTTCCCACAATGTAAGTGATGAAGTGATTTGGAAAACTAGCGAAGCTCTTCATCGAGTCGAAAACATCGCGGTGACCGGCCAAAATCGACCGAAGCTGTTCGACGGCGACACCTTCCGTAACGACAGTCAGAAAATGGCCTCGATAGTCTGTCTGCAAAAAATTGAGAAAGTCGCCATTGATGACCACTTCCACTTCCGCGTCGCGAAACTCGCCCGAACAATAGTAGTTGAAAAACTCGACCAGCTTTTTGCCGAAATAGAATTCCTCAAGTGAGTTCGTGGCCCCACCTTCCAGTGTTCGCCCACGGCCTAAATGTAAATCTGAGATGACGACTTTGATGCGCTTCACTTCAACTTGGTCCTACTCGGCTTTTCTTGACCCAGAATCCTCTTCGCCCTCTAACACTGTCAGCGCAATTCGCAAAGCACGAACCGCTCGACGAGCCGTTTCTTGTCTTTCTTTGAACTGACCAAAAGTTTCTTGGACTTGGGCTTTTGCATGATTCAGTTCAGATGAAATTTGATCAATTTGCCGCTTGAGCTCCAAGATCATGCGATCCTTGCTAGCAGCAATCGACTGACTTTCCGCTTTGATGATCTCAATACGATGCTCGAGATCGCGTTCGCGAACTCGGATTTTACGGAAATTTGATTCCAAACGCCCTTCGGCGTCGTCAATGCGACTTTTCAATTCAGAAATTTCACGGTCACGACTGGAAATCTGACCGCGAAGAACTTTACGCTCTTCTTCGGCGATTTTCTTCGCCTCCTGGGTGTTCATCTCTGCATTTTCAGCATTCGACTGAAGCTCATCCATTCTTCGACGAAGCGTTTCACCCGCCGAACGCAGGTTCTCATTTTCGCGGCGGACACGTTCAAGCTCGCCCTCAAGGTCAGAAATTCGTTTTTGCGCCACCCGCAAGTTCTCAGATTGACGAAGGGCTGCTTCGGCCGACGAGAAAATCGCAGCGCCTGGTTGGGCCTGCCGAGATTGCTCTCGAAAGCGTGCGCCTGGCGAGTTTGGCCGAATTTCCGTCGGCATAAATTGCTCGCCTTCGGGATCCGAGTCTGGATTGTCGCCAGAGGTCATTTTGGAGATCACTTCTGTTTTTGCGTCCTGCCAAACCGGTCGTGGGCTTTCGCTTGTGTTGTGGCGCATAGCCGGCGAAGGCGTTTGCGCGGCCGCAATAGTTTTCTCATCGTCGGACGTCACAGGCTTCGTCGGCGCGCGCTCTGATTGCGACGTCGACAATTCAACCGCTTTAATTTCGTCCGTCGGAGTGGCATCAGGCATGACGGCTTTCGCGACAATGCCTGGAGGCTTCGCCGGTGGCGGCTGCACGCCTTCGAGCGCCGACTTCATTCCCGCTTTCTGATCAGCCGCTTTTGCACGTTCCGCAGCTTGTGACGCGGGTTTTTCAGCTACTTCTTCAACGGGCGCAAACAATGGCCCCTTGGCGCGATCTGGCTTCTTGTCAAACTGTGGCGTTAAACGCTTGAGGACGTCCTCAAGTCTCTGAAGCTTGTCGCCCTTTACCTTTTCTGGTGGTTTTTCTGATGGTTTTTCTGGCGACTTTTCGACTTTAGGGGTTTCAATCGGACGCGTCGGTGCCGAGCTTTGATCTTCGTAGTCCGCATCGACAACACTGTCGGCCGCTTCAAGATCGAAGGTCCGTCGGCGAATCGACTTCTCCATACGCGCTCGTCGATCAGCCGCATCGCTTTCTGATTCTTCATCGATCACTTTCGAAATCGACTTTCCGTACTGATCCTCAGAATCGCTATCTGCCTCGCTATCAGAAGTTTCTGGCGAACTCTCATCAGGCAAACTGTCCGCCAAACTATCCAAGACAGAGACTCTCGCGACGCGAGTTTTCATATCGTCTTGCGGACGCACGACACTTAAAGTTCTGTCGGCTTCTTCATTATCTGATGTCGCTAAATTGAGCGAGGCACCTGATTGAGACTCAAAACTAAAGACCGCTTCATTTTCGTCGTCCTCAATTCGAGGCGGCGGTGGTGGCGGTGGCGAGCGACGAACGGCCGAAAGACGGTTCATCGAAGGAGACGTGTCCGAATTTGTCTGGCTTTGCGAAGACGAAGAAGCCCCCTCGTTCTCGTCTCCGAGAAGCGAATCGATGAGATCATCTTTGGGCGCCGCGCGAGGCGACGTGGGCTTTTTCAAACGGGACATGTGTCCTCTCTGATCTATCTATCGGGAAAATCTTAAGATTTATTGAGTTTCTGAAACGGCAAAGGCCCCTTTTCAGAGGCCTTTGCCGCATTTTCCACAGATTTCTCGACCAAGAGCCGGCCTAGGATAGACCGCCCGAGAGTAGGGACCTGGAACAAGGTCCAGGCCTAGGCCTGATAACGAGCCCTAGAGGCGCGTGATGACGTTGAAGGATTCGCCGCGGGACGTAAGTTTCGCCAGCGTTAAATCGCGAAGACTTGCGACACCGAAGTTTTCAACTGTGAAACTCGCCATGAGGCACCCGTTCACGCAGGCTTCTTTCAGCGACGCCAAATCAAGTCCGCGATCCGACTTCGCTAAGGTACCGAAAAACGCACCGGCAAAAGTATCGCCAGCACCTGTCGGGTCCACCACACTCGCAATCGGATACGCCGGCAAGATGAAAAATCCTTCCGCCGTTCGAAGAACAAAACCATATTCTCCGCGCTTCACGACGACGGCTTTGGGACCCATTTTAATGAGCTCATCACTTGCAGCAATGGCGTTTGTTTTTCCCGTCAACATTTCCGCTTCGCCTTCGTTGATCAATAAGGCATCGATCTTCGAGAGAACTTGAAGCAAGGTGTCTTTCTTCGATGAAATCCAAAAGTTCATCGTGTCCGCGCCGACCAATTTAGGTTTGGTCACTTGTTCCAGTACTCGCAACTGCAAAACCGGGTCGATGTTTGCCAAGAACACATACTTCGAATCTCGATAGCTTGCTGGGAGTTCGGGATTGAAATCGCCAAACACATTCAAGTCCGTTTGAAGCGTCTTTGCTTCGTTCATGTTGCCATCGTACGCACCGGCCCAGTGAAAGGTCTTACCTGGTTTTTTTTGAAGGCCCGAAACATCCACTTTTCTATCTGTCAGTAATTTTAAATCCGATTCGGCATAGTCTTCGCCCACAACTCCCACAATGCGAACCGGCGCAAAGAGACTTGCAGCCAATGAGAAGTAGTTGGCACTTCCGCCTAACGTGCGATCAGACTTTCCAGCCGGAGTCGAAATGGAATCATACGCAAGACTACCGACCACTAGTATTTCAGACACGCGCTACTTCTCCTGTTTTATGGACCTGGTTTTGGTGCTTAGTTGTACTCATCGTTTCGGGTCGCCCTTCATAGAGTGACGTCAGCTGACCGCAGGCCGCAAAAATGTCGCGACCCATAGTTCTACGCAGTAACACGTGCGCACCTAAGCGAATCAGTTCATTTTGAAAACGAACGACCTGTTCGGGATCAGGCCGTAAAAAGTCTGTGCCCGGATGCTCGTTGAAAGGGATGATATTGATCTTGCACGGAACATCTTTTGTTAGCTGATAAAGTTCGCGCGCGTGTTCGAGACGGTCTGTCACGTCTTTCAAAAGGACATACTCGAGAGTCACATGATCACCCGAAGCTTCCGAGTGGGCCTTGCACGCATCGAGCAGCTGATAGATGTTCCAGCGTTTATTGATCGGCATCACCTTGGTACGAATTTCGTCATTGGGCGCGTTGAGGCTGACGGCCAAGCGAACGCCCGCTTCAGTTATTCTTGGCATGAGCGGAACAATTCCAGAGGTGGACACCGTGATCTTTCGTCT
>JAXMMN010000242.1:0-2043 GCA_034366485.1 Bdellovibrionales bacterium | reverse complement strand
AAACCGGCAATGCCGTATTCGAAAACATACTGAGATCTCTTTTTTCAGTCAGTCCGAAATCAAAAATCGAAAAAATTGAATTCATCGTCGATGAATTTCGACAGACGTCGCTCGAACTTCGCTTTGTTGATGGCCGAGATGGGAAAAGTAAGACACTTCACTACTGGGTCGGCGAAGCAGCACCGCTTCCATCAGAAATGGGCTCGGCCGGTCGCAATGAAACCGGACCCAACTGGTGGCACGACACTCTTCTCGCGCTGAATCCAAGAACACTTTTGTTGAAGGGCTCTCACAGTCTTCTTCGAACAACCAATGTTAGCTATAAGCCTGCAGACATGCGCGAAGTTCTGACTCGCGGAATTCGAAAAGATGGTGGACTTATCGTTGAAGGCGCCTCCGATATGAATCCCGTGTTTGATGCGGATTGGGTTAAAAAGCGATCTAGTGGGCTTAAGCCAGATCGTGCACGCTGGGAGTTGACCGATGGCGACCCAGCGTTTGGAAGCCCAGTCCGAGAAGCCGAACTTAGCGGGATCGAATTCAGCTACAGCGACAAAGTCCACGCCGCGATCTACGCGCCGTCTCGATAGTTAAGGCCGCGCAAAGCGGGCGTTTCCTCCATAGGCCCATGAACAAAATGTCCTGTCCTGCACCTTCTTACAGTTCAATTCAATTTTAAGCGGTAGCGACTCGGCCCCAGTCCTGCTTTAAGCCGGGAACGAATTGCTCTATTTTTATTAACGGTGGCCGAGAGGGAGTGGATCTTGACCGACGTGAAGCGAAAACTTGAACCTCGTATTTCTGCCTTAAAGGCAGAGCTCGCACGCGCAAGTTTCGTCTTGTTCGCTGGTCTGCTCTTAGCCCTCACTCTTCTGGCAGTCTCATTAATACCTCAGGCAGCCGAAGCTCAAGAGACCTTGGGGTTCTTAGACTACGACGGCACGATTGTCGAAAATCGTAAAACCTACGGCGGCACCCACTCTACCACTCATGTGCTCTTTCATATTCAAGAAGCTGGATCGCACTACATAGCGGGAATCGCCCGTGGACCAGAAACAATAGAAGTTTCCCAACAAGACTACAGTCGAATCATCTCACACACTGGCGAAGGACACGGAAAACCTGGCGCCATCAATTTAACAGTCACACTTGAAGACGGTCGACTAATTCGACCCGGAATGTATTTTCCGAAATTCCCAGAAACGTTTAAATATTTCCGCGAATCCCAAGATCCGTCGCGAAACTTTCTTCTCGAAGACTTTATTCGAGCAGAAGAAAAGAGCCCGAATGGCGAATTCAAAGGACGCTTCTGGGACGTTTTAATCGATTGGTGTGCGACCGCAGAAACTGCAAAACGCCTAACGATTTTCACAGCCCGCGGACACTCTGAAAAGGAATGGACTCAACTTTTTGATCACATGATTAAAAAGGGCCACATCAAATTTCGTCCAGGCCGCGTCGTCAATCTAAGCCGTTCAGAATACGACAAGTATGGACCGCCCAATGATATGCCACAGCGAAAAGCCAACTTCATTGGCGAGCAAGTTCAGTTGCTGTCCCGCATAGACCTTCCGTCTGGGGAACGGCACACGATCGTAGTAGCCGACGACGAAAAACGAAACGTCGATATGATTTCCGAAAAACTAGAAGGCCTGGCTTTCAGTGGCCGATATCCAGTGAAAATGCTTGTTGGAAACGCCGGACTTAGAACTGAAATTCGCGAAAGTCGACGTCCCGAATTTGGCGCGATTGAACCAGGAAAAAGCTTTCGACCCGTTGATCGATCGCTATTTTTTCCAAGCTTTAGCTTGGTTGCAGAAAACTCAGCTTCAATCCCGCATCAGTCTGTTGACCCAACCGTCAAAAATTCTGCGATGGTCGTCCTTCAATGCGAAGCTATGTTCGTCAAAGTTCGAGGTTCGAAATGAAATTTAGAAAACTCATTTTTTCGACACTCGTCGCAGTAAGCACATCGCAATCCCTGACAATGCAAGCCGCGGCGATGGACTGCGAATCTCAGTTAATTTCCGATCCAGCCGTCGT